>JBAVQO010000230.1:0-2180 GCA_049694135.1 Gillisia sp.
ATTGAATTCGTTTCCGGAAGTAAAATCTGATGCTGCCACCAGCAAACTTTCATTTTTAATAATAACCTGACCTTCTTCATATTCCCGCTGAGGTTGAAATTGAAGTTCCGATATTTCATGAGGCGGAATATAGTATCCAAAACATTTAGGCCAGTCGGGACAGCCCATTCCAGATCCCGTCATTCTTACAAGGGCGCCTGCAAGAATTACCAGGTACACCAGGATTAGAGATAATTTTACAAAAGTTCGATACATTGCAGAGTTAAAAAGTTAAAAGTTAAACGGTAAAAAGTTCAAGATTAAAGGTCATAATTATCATTTTTCCATTCTCTATTTTATCAATTAGCTTTACAGCTTACAGCTTATAGCCGAAAATTTACCGCTTTAGGAGCTTACTGCCTTTAACCCGATTTGCTTTCCTTTTTTCAGCA
Organism: Gillisia sp.; assembly: GCA_049694135.1. Lineage (GTDB taxonomy): Bacteria > Bacteroidota > Bacteroidia > Flavobacteriales > Flavobacteriaceae > Gillisia. The sequence continues at coordinate 432 of JBAVQO010000230.1, forward strand.
TATATTCTTTTGCGGCCTCATATTCATTAGGAATTTCACCTTCCAGGATAGCTTCTTTTATGGCATCTTTAATAATACCTATTTCCCGGGAAGGCTTTAGATTAAAAACTTCCATAATTTCCTCGCCGCTCACCGGAGGCTGAAAATTCCGTACGTGATCTTTTTCTTCAACTTCCTGTATCTTATCGCGTACTTTCTGAAAATTGTTATGGTACTTTCTAAATTTCTTCGGATTCTTTGTTGTGATATCTGCCTCACAAAGCGTCATCAAATCTTCGATCGAATCGCCAGCATCAAAAACCAGTCTGCGTACCGCAGAATCTGTTACATTCTCATCGGCTACCGCAATGGGGCGGGAGCTCATTAAAACCAGTTTTTGAACATATTTCATCTTCTCGTTTAATGGAAGACGAAGCCGTTTAAATAACTTATACACCATCTTTGCCCCAACAAATTCGTGACTGTGAAAAGTCCAGCCAATTTTTTTGTGAAACTTCTTGGTGGGAGCTTTCCCAATATCGTGAAGCAATGCTGCCCAGCGGAGCCAGAGATCGTTAGTGTTTTCTGAAATATTATCGACCACTTCGAGGGTGTGCCAGAAATTATCTTTGTGCCTTTGTCCTTCAATTTCTTCAATTCCCTGTAAAGCAGTTAATTCAGGTAAAATAATATCTAAAAGCCCGGTTTTATAAAGAAGCGCAAAACCTTTCGAAGGCTTTTGCGAAAGAAGTATTTTATTAAGCTCCTCCACAATACGTTCATTGCTTATAATTTTAATTCGGTCTTTATTTCTGGTAATGGCCGAAAGTGAGGCTTCTTCTATTTTAAAATCAAGTTGCGAAGAAAACCGGATGGCTCTCAACATCCGTAAAGGATCATCAGAATATGTAATATCGGGCTCAAGGGGAGTTTTAATCAGCTCTGATTTAAGATGTTCCAATCCGTTGAAAGGATCTAACAAGGCTCCGTAATTATCTTTATTGAGATTAATTGCCAGGGCATTAATCGTAAAATCCCGTCGTTTCTGGTCGTCTTCTAGCGAACCGTTTTCTACCACGGGTTTCCGGCTGTCTTCGTTATAACTTTCCTTTCTGGCACCTACAAATTCAATTTCCATATTCTGAAATCGCAACATAGCGGTACCAAAATTTTTAAAAACCTTTACTTTTGGTTTGTTAGGCAAAAGTTCAGAAACCTTTTCGGCAAGAACAATCCCGCTGCCTACAGCAACAATATCTATATCTTTAACTTCTTCTTTTTTAAGCAAATAATCTCTAACATACCCGCCAATTACATAGGTTTCCAATTTTAAATGGGTGGCAGCTTGAGAGATATAATCGAATATTTCAGGAGTTAAGGCTTCGCTGTAATTTTTCACTTCAGTATATTTTTCCGCACCAGTATATGGTGGAAAGGTTTATAAATAATCGGGATATTTTCCAGATTATTTTCGTATCACTTTTACCGTTCCATCATTCCCGAGTTTAATAATTACCGAGGGTTTGGCGGTACTTTTTGCTGAAGGCAAATTTACTACATAGTCTACACCTTTTAAAATCTCCGGGCTTATTTGATTAAAAGAAATTGGGGTGGGATCGCCGCTTATATTTGCTGAAGTTGAAACCAGGGGCCTCCGTAGTTTGTAAATAAGTTTTTCGCAAAATATTTTGTCTTTTACCACGCGAATTGCCAGCGTATTATCTTCTCCCACCAGATTATTTGCTACACTGCAGGGTTCATCGTAAATAA
>JBAVQO010000231.1:0-2404 GCA_049694135.1 Gillisia sp.
CTCCCAAAGCAGGCGCGATAACCGGGCTACGCTACACCCCGAATTTAATCTTCGCTTATTAGCGGCTGCAAATATAGAAATAAGTTTTGATTGCTACCTACAGTAATCAAAATTTTATAAATGTCAAAAAAAACCAAAATTCAGAGGAGATAAAAAATAAAATGTTATTTTCGAAAAAAGTCCTTATATACTGCAATTATGAGTAATCAACATTTTTTTAAATTAGTTTTCAGTCTTGCTATAGTCGCCTTTTTTACAAGTTGCAATTCTGATAAGAAAAAACAAACGGAAGAAGAACCCATGGTTGTTTCTTCGGGACGCAACGAAGACAATACTACTAAAGAAACAAATCACGACGCTACAGATTACGAGGCCGGTAAAAAGGTTTATGCAGGGCTGTGTATTACCTGTCATATGACTAATGGAAAAGGGATCGCAGGAAACTTTCCCCCTTTAGACGGTTCTAACTGGCTCACAGAAAAAAGAAAAGAAGCCATTCATACCGTAAAATACGGACTGAATGGAAAAATTGAAGTAAACGGCACAGAATATAACAATGTTATGCCTCCAACACAGCTCACCGATCAGCAGGTTACAGATGTTCTTAATTATGTAATGCACAGCTGGAGCAATAACGTCGAAGAACCTGTAACTCTCGATGAGGTAAAAAGCGTTCAGGAGAAGATGTAATTTCTGTTTTTTTTATATCCTTTTTACACAAGTTTGGCTCCATTCCAATCTAATAATTAACTTTGCTCAAAAAAAATTCTAGCAGATGCTTATTATTGGAATTGCCGGTGGTACCGGAAGTGGAAAAACCACTGTGGTGAATCAGATTATCGAGGAACTTAAAAATGAAGAAGTAGATGTAATCTCCCAGGATTCTTATTATCAGGACACCAGCCATTTATCTTTCGAGCAACGAAAAAAAATAAATTTCGACCACCCTAAATCTATCGATTTCGACTTGTTGGTTTCTCATTTAAAAGCTCTTCGCCAGGGCAAATCCATCAATCAGCCTGTATATTCTTTTAAAGAACACAACAGAACCGGGGAAACCATAGAAATTCATCCGCGAAAAGTGGTAATCGTAGAAGGGATTTTAATTCTCACCCATACCGATATTCGTGAAATGTTCGACATAAAGATCTATGTACATGCAGATAGTGACGAACGTTTGATACGGAGATTAAAGCGGGACATCAGCGAGCGCGGTCGTGATCTGGAAGAGGTTTTATGGAGATATCAAACCACTTTAAAACCTATGCATCAGCAGTTTATTGAACCCACAAAGGAGTTTGCCGATATTATTATTCCCACCAACAGGTATAATACCGTAGCTGTTGATATCGTTCAAACAATTATCAAAGACAGATTGACATAATTTTGTATATTTAAAACCAAAGATCATAAGATCTCAACAGGCTGTATGAAGTTAAAAGAACTGCGGAAAAAGCAATGGTTTCGAATAGTAAGCAATAAATACGTGCTGATTCTGCTTATTTTTGGCTTCTGGATGCTTTTTCTGGACAGCAATTCCTGGCTTACTCATCGAGAACTCAATCAGCAAATCAATGAGTTGCAGAATAATAAAGCATATTATCAGACCGAAATAGCCAAAGACAAAGCTGTAATGAATAAGCTGAACGACTCGTTGGAACTCGAGAGTTTTGCCCGGCAGCAATACTACATGAAACGCCCGGACGAAGACATATACATTATAGATTACGACACCATCGATTAGATCTTTTACTCTTCAGAAGGCAAAAAATGAAAACGCTACAATGGACAAACCTTTATTTCAGCATTTTGATGAAGTTTCTGCAAAACAATGGAAACAAAAAATTCAGTTTGACTTAAAAGGAGCCGATTATAATGAAAAACTCGTTTATAAAAGCCGTCACGGGATCGATGTAAAGCCTTTTTATCATCCCGATGATTCCCAAAAACCACATCACATACCGTCCCCTGTTAACTGGAAAATTTGCGAAAAAATTTACGTGGTCTCAGAGCCTAAAAGTAACGAGCACGCCAGGGAAGCTTTGGCAAAAGGAGCAGAAAGCTTGTGGTTCATTCTTCCTTCTGAAAAAGTTGATGTAAAAGAACTTTTTTCGGGTATTGATCTGGAAAAAACTCCCATAAATCTAGGCTTTGAATTTCTTTCTGAAGAGTATTTTCAGAAAATTCAGGATTTTCTTCTACATAAAAAACATCAGGTTTCTTTACAGATCGATATCGTCGGAAACCTTGCCAGATATGGAAACTGGTTTCATAATTTGAATGAAGACCACAAAATAGTCGAAAATATCATCGCTAAAAATGGTGTTTTTAATTCGGTTTTATCTGTAGATGCCAGTCTTTATCAGAACGCCGGAGCCACTATTCCGCAGGAACTGGCGTACTC
>JBAVQO010000232.1:0-1921 GCA_049694135.1 Gillisia sp.
ATCATAATTTATAGCAGACGGGCTGATTTCGGGTTTCATAGAAAAAAGATTGTTCCTCAAATGTACTTAATTTTGGTGCTTCAGCATAAAAGCAAAGAAAAATTAAAACCACATTAATTTTCTTTAACTTTGTTGGTCAACATCAAATAATAGCAGCATATGGGAATGAATAATATACCTAGTGTAGATCTTCAGGATTTTCTATCAGATGATCCCGACCAAAAACAGAAATTCGTAGATGAAATTGGAAAAGCTTATGAAGAGATAGGTTTTGTCTCGCTAAAAAATCATTTTTTGAGCGATGAACTGGTGAATGAACTCTATAAAGAAGTAAAAGCCTTTTTCGACCTTCCTATCGAGGTAAAACGAAAATATGAAATAGCAGGACTTGGCGGGCAGCGCGGATATATTTCCTTCGGAAAAGAACATGCCAAAGGAAAAAAAGAAGGAGACCTTAAGGAATTCTGGCATTTTGGACAGGAACCTTCTGCAGATGCCAACTTAACTGAAGAATATCCAGATAATGTGCAGGTAGAAGAATTAAAAGATTTTAATCATGTAGGCATGGAAGCTTACAGAATGCTTGAAAAAACAGGTATTTATGTCCTGAGAGCATTGGCTTTGTATATCGGTTTAGATGAACATTATTTCGACCACTGGGCCAGCAATGGGAACAGCATTTTGCGACCTATTCACTACCCTCCTATTACTGAAGAACCCAAAGGGGCCGAAAGAGCCGGTGCTCATGGCGACATAAATTTAATTACCCTTTTAATGGGAGCTTCTTCAGGAGGGTTGCAGGTGTTGCGAAAGGACGGGAAATGGATCGATGCCATTCCGCAGGAAGACGAGCTGGTAATCAACGTAGGCGATATGCTGGAAAGGCTTACCAATAACAAATTGCGATCTACCATTCATAAAGTGATAAATCCACCTAAAGAAGAATGGTCGAAACCCCGTTATTCCATTCCCTTTTTTATGCATCCTCGCAGTGAAATGCCTCTCAATTGTCTCGAAGAATGTATAGACAAAGATCATCCTAAACAATATGAAGATATTACTGCCGGGGAATTTCTGCATCAACGCCTGGTGGAAATCGGACTCTTAAAAAAGTAATTTATGGCTAAAAAGAAGTTAGGATTGGAAGATCTTGGCGGCTTTGTGTTTTCTACCGATGAGGATTTTGATGCTTCAGAATCAAGTTCAGCTTCAGATGAAAACACCCCGGAGCCAAAAGATCAACATCTCGAGGCGCACTACAGCAGCAAGGGCCGTGGAGGAAAAACCGTAACGGTCATTAAAGGTTTTGAAGGTGCTCAGGAAGATCTTCAGAAATTGGGAAAGGATTTAAAGAAAAAATGTGGTGTGGGTGGCTCTGCCAAGAATAACGAGATAATTATTCAGGGAGACGTTCGCGATAAGGTAATGCAATTTTTAAAAGAAAAAGGCTTTCACGTAAAGCGCGTGGGCGGATAAAGTGGTTTTAAGCAAATTATTTATATGGCTAAACAATTGCATATTGCGAATGGAGATGATCTCGGGCAAAATATTGCCGAGCTTGCTCTTGGTGGTGAAATTATTACCTGGAGAGAAATGCTTTGTGAAGGCCCTACCACTTATATCGTGGGAGACGAAGAATTCATAAAACTTCGAAAGGATTTTCTGAAGAAAAATTATGAGGTTACTTCCGAAGAATATGAAGATCAGTTTATAAGTGAATTTAAAAAGTTTAATGAATTCACCAATTATGATGAAGTAATTCTGTGGTTTGAATTTGACCTTTTTTCGCATATAAATATGCTGGCAGCTATAAGTCACATTATTGAAAACAAGAAAACCACACCTGTTTACCTGGTCTGCAGTAAAAAACTGCAAGGAGACAAAGAATTCACGGTTTTATCGCAGCTTCCGCTTAAGAATT
>JBAVQO010000233.1:0-1953 GCA_049694135.1 Gillisia sp.
TTTGAATTCGAAACTTTTCAATTCAAAATTCAGAATTCAAAATAAAAAAAGAAAATCCCTATCTTTAAAACATGCAGAAAACCTGTTTGGAATGTGGCGAAAAAATAGCGGGTAGGACCGATAAAAAGTTCTGCAGCGACTATTGCCGCAATTCGTGGAACAATAAAATGAACAAGGACAGTAATAACCTTGTAAGAAATGTAAATAATCGCCTTCGGAAAAACTATCGCATTCTGTGCGAACTGAACCCTGAAGAAAAAACAAAAGCCACCAAAGCCAGGCTTCTGGCAAAAGGATTTTCATTTGAATATTTCACAAGCATTTATACCACCAAAACGGGAACGGTGTATTATTTTGTCTATGACCAGGGGTATCTGCCACTGGAAGGCGATTATTATGCGCTTGTAAAAAGATCCTAGCAATGCCAGTTTTGTCCGCGGAGTTTTAAGGCGGCACATAAAATGTCCTTTCGGCTAATCTGGCCTATTAACTTTCCATTCTCTATAATAGGAAATCTACGGCAATCGTGTTTATAAAATAACGATGCACAATCGAAAATGCTCATATCTTTTGGAACGGTAGGCACATCGGTGGCCATATATTTTTCTATGCGCATATCGCCAATAGGCATATTGTAATACCGACTTTCAGAGATCTGTTTCATACAATCCCCGTCAGATATTATTCCTACCAGCTCGTTGCGCTCATTCACTACCGGTGCTCCGGAAATCTTGTTTTTAATGAGCGCTTCCATTACTTCAATAACTAATTGTTCTTTACGAAAAGTAATTAGGGACCTCGTCATGTAATCCTCTACTCTAATTGGCAGACTCTGAATTTTTTCGGGTTCGGCCCTTCTTCCTTGAAAACTTTTTATTCCCATAACCCTATGTTTTTGATTATTAGCTTTTTAAATATAGTTTTTTTTCCGGTATTCCGGAAATCGAAATATATCTTTATTTTTTTACGGCATCTTATTTATCTTTAACTCCTGTAGTTTTTAAAAAACATGCTCAAAAAACTCACTTCGGTAATTGTTTTCCTGCTGCTGTTCCTGGTAATCTGGTTCAGCTTTTATTCAGATCAGCCTCATCATGTAATTAAGAAGAATGTTCCGTTAACGGAATTCTCTACGCTTCGCGCTTTCCACCATGTACAGGAAATGGCGAAAGAACCTCACTTCGTGGGTAGTAACAACCACAGTCTGGTGCGAAATTATATTGTAGATGAACTTCAAAAAATGGGTTTGCAGGTACAAACGCAGGAAGGGTATAATCTTAACAGGGAAGGGGTTTTAACCAGGCCACAAAACATTCTGGCCAGGATAAAAGGCGAAGGCTCAGGAAAAGCGTTGTTGTTAATGGCACATTACGACAGTGCGGTACATTCAAGCCTGGGTGCCAGCGACGACGCCAGCGGGGTTGCCACCATTCTGGAAGGGATCCGCGCTTTTTTAAGTAAAAATGAAGATCATAAAAACGATATTATTATCTTGATAAGCGATGCCGAAGAGTTAGGATTAAATGGAGCTTCGTTGTTTATGAAAGAACATCCCTGGGCGAAAGATGTTGGTTTGGCCATTAATTTTGAAGCTCGCGGTAGCGGTGGAAATTCTTTTATGCTGCTGGAAACCAATGGCGGAAATGCGGCATTAATAGGCAATTTTATAAAAGCGCATCCGCAATATCCGGTCACGAATTCTCTCGCGTACAGCGTCTATAAGATGTTGCCCAACGATACAGATCTAACCGTGCTGCGGGAACAGGGAAACATCAACGGATTTAACTTCGCATTTATAGGCGATCATTTCGACTACCATACCGCTAATGATACTCCTGCAAACCTCGATAAAGAGAGCCTGGCACAGCAGGGGAGTTATTTAATGCCCCTGTTGGAATATTTTAAAGACAAAGATCTTCAGAAATTGAATTCGGATCGGGATCTTATCTATTT
>JBAVQO010000234.1:0-1708 GCA_049694135.1 Gillisia sp.
TAATAACCGTAGAAATTATAGTATTATCACACCCCCGATTCTATGAACATTAATGAAAAAAGGATAAATATGCATGGTATTTACCCTTTTGGTTGAATGTAAAGAGAGGAATTAATTCCCTAATCCCCATTTTTTATTGGGTTCAGGTCCTAGAAATAAATCTAGAGTACCTCCTTTTTGAAAAGCGTCGTGCGTAAACCAAAAATGATTCCAATTCTTATTATTCAGTTCTGCTTTCTGGAGATACGTATTTTTTGATGAATTATTATGGGTAATAATAGTAAAGGTTTTCCCCGAATAATATTTCGGATCTAACGTAATTGTTATTTTATCGAAAATTGGGCTCGTGATTTCATATACAGGATTTTGAGAAACATTCCCCTTAATGCTAAATAATCCAATTGACATTAATGCGCTAACACCTCCCATTTGGCCTTGGTCTTCGTCATGCCCTCCATAGCCAAGATCAGGGGTAACTCCTCCATAAGCTTGTTCTTTAACCTTTCTTACCCAATACTGGGTTAGCCATGGTTTCCCGGCATAATTAAATACATGGGCGTTAGAACATCCCGGTTGATTTGCATAACTGATATACCCATCATTATATGCAAAGACAAAATCATTTTTCTCCCCCTGCTCAAAGGCGTAATTAAGCTTGTCGCATAAAACTTCATTACCCCCCATCAATTTTGAAAGCTCTTTAATATCCTGTGAGACTCCCCAGGTAGCCTGCCACGCGTTGGCCTCAACCCACCCTTCTCCTGAAAGCGGATCATTATGTAAAAAGTTACCTTCCTTATCTTTTGGAAAGATTAGGTTCTGATTTTTATTGAAAAGCTTTTCCCATCCCTTTGATCTGTTGTAAAAAAAGTGATAATCTTTTGTCTTACCCATCTTTTTGGCCATCTGCGATAAGGCAAAATCCTGGAAATCTGCCTCTATAGTTATTCCCGCATTACTGGGCCAATATCCTTTATCTGTGTAAAACTTAATATCTTCCGAATTACCCAGCATACCTCCAGGTAATAAATTTTGTTTTATTACCTTATAAGCTATCTCTGGATTTACTTTAGTTAACAAACCTTTTTCGTAAGTACTGGCAATAAGATTAGTTGCCGGAGAGCTGGTCATAATATATGAGTATCCTCCTCCAGAAGGTCCTCTGGGTAAGAGATAGCCGTTTTTGGCATATTGTACCATAGAAGCAGACATCTCATCCATAACTTCCGGCCAGGCAAGCCCCCACAATACATTCAAATTCCACTGGGAAAGCCACCAGGCATCTGAATTGTACATATTAAATTTTAGTTTTCCAGTTTCATCTTTAGGTAGTGTTTTAACTTTAAAATTTGCGTCGGTAAAATTGCCTTCTCGTGTTCCTGAAGTTCTATCTGGATAATCGCCGGAGACGTCATTAATTTTTTGTCTTCCCAAGAGCACATGCCATAAATCGGTATAAAATTTCATTTTCTGATCATGAGTACCTCCATCCACTTTTATCTTTCCAAGCCAATTATTCCAGACGGACTTACTTTCCTGATGTACCTTATCAAAATCCCATCCAGAGCATTCTATGTTTAAATTGTTTTTAGCATTTGCAATACTTGTGTAGGAAATACCGATTTTCATTTTCAGAATATCACCCGGTTTTACATGGTAAAGGGGAGCCACTCCAAGACTGTCTCCTTGAATTTGATCAATATTTTTT
>JBAVQO010000235.1:0-2916 GCA_049694135.1 Gillisia sp.
CCGGCACAACCTATTCCTATTTCATCATCTTCTTCAGTATCCAGGTTCAGAAGAATTTCTCCCTTTAAAAGATTTTCCTGCAAATCCTTAGCGCCTGTCATTCCGGTTTCTTCATCTACCGTAAAAAGCGCTTCGAGATCGGGATGTTCAATATCATTTCGTTCCAGAATAGCCATAATGGTTGCCACTCCCAGGCCATTATCTGCTCCCAAAGTTGTTCCTTTGGCTCTTACCCAGTCGCCATCTACATACATTTCAATCCCCTGGGACTCGAAATTAAAGTCGGTGCTATTGTTTTTTTGATGAACCATATCCAGGTGAGATTGCAGGACAATAGGTTTGCGATTCTCCATTCCTGCTGTTGCAGGTTTTCTAATAATAACGTTTCCGCCGGAATCTATAATTGTTTCTAAACCAAGGCTTTTTCCAAAATTTTTCATAAACTCCACCACTCTTTCTTCTTTTTTTGAAGGACGCGGTACCGCATTTAAATCGGCGAATTTATTCCATAACGTTTTTGGCTCAAGAGCTCTAATTTCTTCGTTCATACTGTAATAATTTGGTATCTTCACAAAGATATTGGTAATTACCAAAGCACGAAACTTTGAGAGTTTTTTATTATAATTTTAAAGCGTGAAAAGAACTTCCTCACTTATTTTAGCCATTCTTCTTCCTGTTCAGTATGTCTTCGTAAAACTTATAGCCGGTTATCCCTCTCTGGTAGAAAATTATTACAGCAGAGGTTTATATCCGGTTCTTTCGCGAATTATGCGTTTTTCCCTCGGGATATTTCCCTTTTCTGTAGGTGATTTTTTATACGCCTTTTTTATACTGATGATCATTCGCTGGATTGTACTCAGAATAAAAACCAATTTCAGGAATCCCGGGAAATGGATAGTGGAAATTCTGGCAAGTTTCTCTATAATTTATGCTTGTTTTCACCTGTTTTGGGGCTTTAATTATTACCGGCTTCCCCTGCATAAATCTCTTCATATAAAGGATTCTTATACCACCGAAGAGCTGGTAGCAGTTACTAAAATCCTTATTCAGAAATCGAATGAAATCCATAAAAAGCTTATAGATAATGATACGCTGGCGGTTCCCTATCATTTTTCAAAGGCTGAAATGCTTCAGAAAACCGTAAAAGGTTATTCCTATATTGTTAAAGATTTTCCCGAACTGGCATATCACGGCAAAAGTCTAAAAAGATCTCTTTTCAGCATTCCCTTAACCTATATGGGTTTTAACGGATATTTAAATCCGCTCACGAATGAAGCCCAGGTAAATACGCTTATTCTTCCTTACAAAATTCCGACGACTGCCAGTCATGAAATAGGACATCAGCTGGGGTTTGCCAAAGAAAACGAAGCGAATTTTATTGCCTGTCTTGTTACCATGAAAAATCCTGATCCTTATTTCAGTTATTCCGGCTACACTTTCGCCCTTAGCCATTGTTTAAGTGAACTTTATCGCAGAGACCCTGAAAAAGGAGATGAACTTTTAAAACTTATCCTGCCGGGGATTTTAAAAAATTATGCTGAAGTAAGTATTTTTTGGGAAAAACACCGCAACCCGTTGGAGCCCTATTTTCAGTCAACCTACGGGGGATTCCTAAAGGCAAACAACCAGATCGAAGGGATGAAAAGCTATAGTTATGTGGTAGCATTGCTGGTAAATTACTTCGAAAATGTTAAAAATGAATCCTGATTGGAGGTGGTTTTCCTAAAATTTCCTTAAATTCCTGCCTTTAAAAATTTATAAAGGAGAACCCTCTATTTTAACCCACACTTTTTATGAAATTAAAACTTCTACCCCTTCTCTTATTCTTTGCCGGAATAAGTTTGCAAGCGCAAAAGTATTTCCCCACCAATGCCGGGGTAAAGGCAGCCGAAAACACTAATTATACGGTATTTAAAAATGCAAAGATCCATACCGATCCTTCAACCGTGATTGAAAATGGAATGTTTGCCATTCAGGATGGAAAAATAACCGCTGTTGGAAAATCTATCGATATCCCTAAAAATTCTGTAGTTATAGACTTACAGGGAAAAGAAGTCTATCCCTCTTTTATAGATCTTTTTAGTGAATTCGGGATTAAAAAACCCGAAAGAGCAAAATCCAATGGGCAGCCTCAATATGAAGCGAGCCGGGAAGGTTACTACTGGAACGATCATATTCGTCCTTCTACCAATGCAGTAAAATTTTTTAATTACGATAAGGCTGCAGCTTCAGAATATCAAAAAAACGGGTTTGGAGTGGTAAATACTCATATGCCCGACGGAATAATTCGCGGTACCGGAATGCTCGTGGCGCTAAATACCGAAGGAACCAACGGCGATCGTATTTTAAACGATCGTTCGGCTCAATATTATTCTTTCGACAAAAGTGTGCAGTCGCAGCAGAGTTACCCAACTTCCATAATGGGTGTCATGGCGCTGATTCGTCAGGTTTATATGGATGCCCAATGGTATGCCGGTGGAAATTCCAACACCAAAGATCTTTCTTTAGAAGCCATCAATCGAAATAAAAATCTCGTTCAAATTTTTAGAACCGATAATCTTTTAAATTCTCTACGTGCCGATAAAGTGGGCGACGAAATAGGAATGCAGTTTGTGATTCTGGGCAGCGGAAATGAATTTGAACGTCTAGATGAAGTAAAAAATACCAATGCAACCTTTATCGTACCCCTTGATTTTCCAGATGCTTATGATGTTGAAGATCCCTTTCTTACCAATTATATCAGTCTTCACGATATGAAGGTATGGAATGAAGCTCCGGCCAATCTTAAAATGATGGCCGATAAAAACATTCCTTTTACCTTAACAACTTATAGTTTAAAAGATCCCAAGAAATTCCACACCAATCTTTTAAAAGCCATAGATTATGGCCTGGATGAAAGCAAAGCGCTTGCTGCCC
>JBAVQO010000236.1:0-2774 GCA_049694135.1 Gillisia sp.
GGCCACACCAGTCGGTATAAGCATCCATAATAATTTTTTTAGGTTCCTTTTTCTGGGCGGCGAGCGCCTCGTTCATGGACATCCATTTAATTTCCTGTGCCTGCGAGACAGCAATTACCATGAAGAAGACAAAGAGGCTGTAGATATATTTCATAAAAAGTTTTTAATTTCTGAAAATCAATAATCGTTCCACTTCAAAATCACTAAAATGAAATGCTAATGAACACCGTGCATTAGTTTTTTAAGCAGCGGATGTAGTAAGATGATCAGGACTCCTGCAGCTGCCGGAACAATAAAGAACAAAAGGAAAAAGGTGGATAACGAGTATTCGGCCGTTATCTTATCGATCATTCCTCCAGTAGTACCTGCAAGTTTGTTTCCGATGGCTATGGCCAAATACCAGATTCCAAACATAAACGCTATCATCCTGCCGGGAACGAGTTTACTTAGGTAAGAAAGCCCCACCGGAGAGAGGCACAACTCTCCCAATGTATGGAATAAATAGGCAAATACCAGCCAGATCATACTAACTGCAGCTACTTTTGCTCCTGAAGGAATTCCCGAGGCACCGTAAGCCAGTGATAAAAATCCGACACCTAATAAAATTAACCCGGCACCGTATTTAACTGCCGCCGAAGGATTGTATTTACTCTCCCATAATTTCGAAAAAAGAGGGGCAAAAACAATAATAAAGAGCGAATTAAGCACACTAAACCAGGAAGCGGGAACTTCTGGATTATCCTGATTATATTGCTTGTAAAGCATATAAATTACAATAGCCCAGATTATAGTAAAACTGAATCCCAAAAAGATATTGGACAGGGCGTAATTTTTGAAGGTTTGTCTGAATAATTTATATAAAACCCAGGTGATGATGGCGAGTGGAATAATGGTAATGCCTGTGTTGACGATTCTAAAAATATCGGCCGCACTTCCGTTTAAGATCCGGTCGGTATAATCGGCTGCAAAGATGGTCATGGAACCGCCGGCCTGTTCGAAAGCGGCCCAGAAAAAAATAGTAAAAAAAGCAAATATAGACACGGCAATCATTCGGTCTCTAACCACAGGAAGGTACCTGCCTATTCTGGATATCAGAAGAATTATAAAAAGAAAAAGAGCGAAGAGGATTACAATATTGGCGCCCTCCATTCCTCCTATTGAAAAATCAAAGAGGTTAAGTCCGCCGATTTTAGACATGGGATCATTAATAATCCACACGATGCCGATTAAAGCGCTTACCGCAATAATTATTTTATCTAACAGGGTGAAAGGATTCAATTTTTCAATCCTTTCATCGATTGACCTGTTTAACGTTTCTTCAGTTGGCTTTTTCCCTATTTCGCCAAAAATATTTTGGGCAAAATAAAACTGAAGCATTCCCAGGAACATAAACACACCCGCAAGACCAAATCCATAATGCCAGCCTATTTCCTCGCCTACATAACCGCATAAGAGAATACCCAAAAACGCACCCGAATTAACTCCCATATAAAAAATGGTATAAGCACCATCCTTTTTTTCGGGTCTTCCTTCATACATATGCGAAATAATAGAAGTCATATTGGGCTTAAAAAAACCATTCCCGGCCACTAAAAAGAAAAGACCGAGATAAAGAGTGAATTCCGAATTCATGGCCATAGAAGCGTGCCCAAGGGTCATAATAAAAGCGCCCAGAACTACAGCATTTCGGTAACCCATATACCTATCGGCGATATAGCCGCCAATAATGGGAGTTAAATATACCAGGGAAGTATAGGTTCCATAAAGGGCGAGGGCATTTTCCCTTGGCCAGGCCCAGCCCTCGTCGAAAAGTGAAGAGGTTAAAAATAGTACCAGTAAGGCTCGCATTCCATAGTACGAAAAACGCTCCCACATTTCGGTAAAAAACAAAACAAACAATCCGGCGGGATGTCCCAGGACATTTGTTTTAAAAAAATCCTGAGCCGATTGAGTTTCAGTAGCCATAGTATTTTAAAAAATTAATCAACTTCGTTATCTGCAAGTTCATACTTTTCCTGTTGCGGTAGTTCACGTTCATTATCTTCCGCTCCGTGAGTAAGACGTTTCAGAGGTTTAAGCAACATAATAACAACAGAACCAAAAATAACAGTAAAGATGGTAATAGAAATGAAGGTCCAGAATTCGGACTGGGTTTGAATTTCGTCAATAATAAGGGCTCCACTGTAACCCAGATCACTTCCTGAAGTTTCGCCGGCCACATCTTCATTTTTATTAAAGGTGAAGGTGGCGTGATAAGGATTTTCTTTTGAAATATTATCATCTTTGAATTCCTGCATTATTTCGGCTTTTCTGGCATCTTTTTCAAATTTAATGATAGAGATCATGGAAGTGTTGTTATCTTCATCTACTGCCGCGATCTGCCCATCTTCAGGATACAATAAGGCGTGGAGTTTAAAATTCTGGCCTTTTACCAAAATACTATCGGCAGGATTCAAAAACGGTTGAAGCTCTGCTTTACTGGCAGTAAGTTCTATATTTATTGGTTCGCTCTGCGAGGCTTCCCCCACAATTCCTGCTACTTTATTCCCCAGCCCTGTAGCTGCGAAATACACACCCATCATTAAAGAAGCATATTTCACCGGAGCCAGTTTTGTAATAAAAGACAGTGAAACCGGCGAAGAACAAAGTTCCCCAATTGTATGCAATAAATAAGCTAACGCCAGCCAGTACATAGCAGACTTCTCACCTCCCGGCACGTATTGGTGGGCTGCCCCTGCCATGAATAAAAAGCCGAGACCCATAATAATCACCCC
>JBAVQO010000237.1:0-3357 GCA_049694135.1 Gillisia sp.
TTGGTACAAATAAAGTATCATTCTTTCAAAAATATGACATACGGGCAGAAAACTTAATGCGGTATAATGACCAATTTCGAAAGGAACTCGCGGCGCACTGTTAAGAACATCGCTTACAATATTATTATGGGAAAGCATTACACCTTTGGGCCGTCCTGTTGTACCCGAAGTATAGATCAAAGTGGCAAGATCTTCAGCTTTTACCAATTTTTTTAATTTTTCCACTTCATCCTGATTGCTCTTATCTTCTCCTAATTTCAGGATTTCTTTCCAGTTCTTACAGCCTTCAATTTCATCGAAACAATAAACTTCTTTTAAGCTGGTTTTATCTTTTATAGCCGTTAGCTTGTGCCAAACCTCTTCATCTGAAACAAAGCAATAAACCGATTCGCTGTGGGAAAGAACATACTCATAATCTTCTTCTGAAATAGTGGGATACACGGGAACGTTTTGCGCCCCGATTTGCAGCACACCTATATCCAGAATGTTCCATTCGCTCCTGTTGGAAGATGAAATAACCGCAATTTTGTCATTGGGTTTTACGCCTAATTGAAGGAGACCACGGCTTATAGCGTTGGCTTTATCTAGATATTGCTGGGTAGAAAGCGCTTCCCATTTGCCATTGTATTTGGTGACAAGTGCTTTTTCCAACGGATGATTTTCTAGCTGATAATAAGGAAAATCGAAAAGTCTGGTTATTTCGGTCATGTAGTATTTTATATGATATACCTTGCAAAATATGAATTTTGAAAGCTATTTCAAATCTATTGATTAAAAAAGAAGATTTTAAAAAAATGCTAAATTCCCTGAAGAAATTCTTGTCCTTAACAATTTTTATTAAAAGCTAAACGAGTTTGGTTAAACATACACTAAATGTTATTTCATTTTTTGGTCTCTCCGAGAAATCCTTCTAAATTAATAAGGAATTATGAAGCAGGAAGTTATGAAAACATTTAAACTTTTATCATTTTTTATGCTATTGGCTGTGCTGGTTAGTTGCGGAAGCAGAGTGCGTACAACAAGACCTACCGACGTGGATCTTAATAAATACAGAACTTTTGCGTACTTGCCAAATGCCAATCCCGATGTGGAAGGAAAAGCTTACAACGATGCCAACATCAATAAAGCGATTACAGAAACTATAAATGCTAATATGGAACAGGCTGGCTACACGCTCGATCGAAACAATCCGGATTTGCTGGTATTAGTAAGTACAAAAACTTACATGCAAACTAACGTTTCTACAGATCCCGTTTATGCTACCTATCCTTATACGGTGGGGGTAAACTCGGTGTATCCTTACTATAATTCCTATTACTACACAGATTTTGCCGGTTATAACGGAATAATTGGGTACGATACCGATACTTATAATTATAAAGAAGGAACTTTAATTATTAATCTGGTGGACAAAAAAACAAAACGAGTTGTCTGGAAAGGAATAGCGGCAGCACCGGTATATTCCGAAACTTCCATGATGGCAATCCAGGAAATGGTGAACGATATCTTTAAAAAGTACCCTCTAAAATAACTATTAACACCCTTTTTACTTAAAGGCCCGACAGCCGGAAATCTGCCGGGTTTTTATTTGTTTTCCAGCCATTCTCTGGCATTTACAAATGCCTGAAGCCAGGGAGAGACTTTATGTTTACTATTTTTAGGATAGTACGCCCAGTTCCACGGGAAAGTAGATCTTTCCAAATGAGGCATAGTTACCAGATGCCGGCCGGAATCATCGGTTAACATGGCGGTGTTAAAATGCGAACCATTGGGGTTCGCAGGATACTCTTTATACCCATATTTTCCTACGATATTGTACTTTTCTTCCTCGTAAGGCAGACTGAATCTTCCCTCTCCATGAGCTGCCCAGATTCCCAGTTTTGTTCCTGCAAGATTGGAAAGCATTACCGAATTGTTTTCCTGAATTTCTACGGAAGTGAAATTACATTCGAATTTATGCGATTTGTTATGCAGCATTTTCGGCTTTTGCGCATCATTGGGATTGAGTAATCCCAGTTCGATAAATAACTGGCAACCATTGCAAACCCCCAGGGAAAGGGTATCAGATCTTTTGAAGAAATTATCGAGCGCATTCTTTGCTTTTTCATTATATAAAAAGGCGCCTGCCCAACCTTTTGCACTTCCAAGTACATCTGAATTAGAAAAACCTCCAACGGCCGCAATAAAGCGTATTTCGCTTAAATCTTCCCTTCCCGAGATAAGATCGGTCATGTGTACATCTTTTACATCAAAACCAGCGAGGTACATGGCGCGGGCCATTTCTCTTTCTGAATTTGAACCTTTTTCCCGAATAATGGCTGCTTTTATTCGAGGTTTGTCTGAAGATATTTCAGGCAGTTCCCCTGTAAAATTTTCCGGAAATTTAAACTGAAGTGGTTGCTCCTTGTAATTATGAAAACGTTGTGTCGCCATATCGATCCCGCTTTGTTTTTCATCCAGCAGAAAGGAAGTTCTGTACCACACATCTCTTAAACGTGGAATATCAAAATCATATTTTTGATCTCCCGTAGTCACGGTAAGTGTATTTCCTTCAGAAGGAGTTCCGATCTTGAAGAATTCCACATCATTGTCGGTCAACATTCTTTCCACGGAAGCATCTTTAGCCTGGAAAACAATTCCGCAGTTTTCATTAAAAAGAAGTTTAACAGCATCATTTTCTCCCAGGGAAGTAAGATCTATGTTGGCACCCACATTGGTTTCAGCAAAACACATTTCCAATAAAGTGGTAATTAATCCCCCGGAAGCCACATCATGACCGGCAAGGATTAATTCTTCTTTTATCAACTTCTGAACGGTATTAAAAGCAACTTTAAAAGCTTCAGCATTCTGAATCGTCGGAACTTCATTTCCCACCTTGTTCAACGTTTGTGCAAAGCTGGATCCACCTAATTTGAAGGTATCTTGCGAAAAGTTGATATAATAGAGCTCACCTTCCGGCTGAAGAACAGGTTCCACCACTCTTGTGATGTCGTTGCAATGTCCGGCAGCAGAAATAATCACAGTCCCGGGAGAAAGCACATCGCCATCTTTGTACTTCTGCTTCATACTCAGGGAATCTTTCCCGGTAGGAATATTGATTCCCAGTTCAATTGCAAAGTCTGAAACTCCCTGCACCGCCTCGTATAAACGTGCATTTTCACCTTCGTTGTTACACGGCCACATCCAGTTTGCAGAAAGCGAAACCGATTTTAGTTCGTCTTTAAGAGGAGCCCAAACGATGTTGGTAAGAGCTTCCCCGATCGAATTTCTTGAGCCGGCAACAGGATCCACAATTGCAGAAATAGGGGAGTGCCCGATAGAAGTAGCGATACCTTCAATTCCTTTATAATCCAGTGC
>JBAVQO010000238.1:0-2253 GCA_049694135.1 Gillisia sp.
TTGGTAAGGTGCATATATTGCCCCGACACCTTAACATCGGGATACTGATTATTTTTTGTTACCTGTAATTCATTGGCAGCAGTGGTGGATTTAGTGTCAGAAATCTTTACCGCATCGCTTTGGGTAAGAGCTGTCTTTACCGCCTGTTTTAGCGTTAGAGTCTGCGTTTCCTGAGCATAGACAGAACCCAGCGAAAGGAAACCCAACAGCGCGAACCATAAAATCTTATTCTTCATAAGTCAATAGAGCTTTAATTGTTTTTTGGAGGTGTTTAATTAGTTCATGATGCACATAATCATCAAAAGAAGATGCTTTTGTAAGACCATGCAGGTCCATAAAAAAACGTTTGTTGTAATAAATATTAAAATAGGTTCCCATTATGGTGGGAACAATGAGAGGAATGTTTACCTTTTTGGAAAAGACCCCGGATTCCTGACCGCTTTTTACAAAATTTTCGATCACCTGGTAATTTTCCTTCTTCTGATCCATAAAACTTTCAAAATCGATGTTTCTGCAGGCATTGGAATATTCGAAATGAATGATTTTATAAATGCGTTTATTTCTATGAATTCTTTTAATAGAAATTTCCACAATGTCGTCCACCTTTTCAAAATATCCTTTCTCTGTAGAAAGCACCGACTCCAGTTCCATCTTAAAATCGGAAGTTCGGTAAAAGAGGAGGGCGGCCAGCAATTTCTCCTTACTTCCAAAGTAATAAGAAATCATAGCCACATTTATTTCGGCTGTTTTGGCGATCTGCCTAACCGAAGTTCCGTCAAAGCCATTTTCCGAAAACAGCTTTTCAGCCACCTTCAGGATCTGGATTTGTTTTTCGTTTAATTGCATAGCCATTTAAATTTGAAGGCGCAAAATTAAACAAACGTTTAATTTAAACAAACGTTTAACAATAAAATATACTGAATTTAACACTACAGCGTTTTCGCTTTAGCAAATGTTATGGGTATTTCTTCGTGCTTCTTAAAGGAAATAATATCTTTACCTTAACTATTTTTTGAAGGTCACATCTATGAATTACCCAATAAAATTTACACCCATTTTAAAAGAGAAAATTTGGGGTGGTAACAAATTGAAGAATATCCTGCACAAGAAGTCCAATGCTGAAAATCTCGGAGAAAGCTGGGAAATCTCTGGTGTAGCCGGAGATATCTCGGTGGTAGAAAATGGAATTTTAAAGGGAAATTCTTTAAACAAACTGCTTAAAGATTATAAGG
The DNA here is from genome assembly GCA_049694135.1 of Gillisia sp. Lineage (GTDB taxonomy): Bacteria > Bacteroidota > Bacteroidia > Flavobacteriales > Flavobacteriaceae > Gillisia. Next base: position 1,233 of record JBAVQO010000238.1, read on the forward strand.
GGAAATTGATAGGAGGAAAAGTCTACGAGCAATTCGGCGCAGAATTTCCTCTGCTTATAAAATTTATTGATGCCAAAACCGCTCTTTCCGTTCAGTTACATCCCAATGATGAACTTGCAAAGCAACGGCATAATTCCTTCGGCAAGACCGAAATGTGGTTTATCATGCAAGCCGATAAAGGTGCGAACATCAATGTAGGCTTCAAAAACAGCATTTCCAAAGAAGTTTATCTGGAATATCTGAACCAGGGAAAAATAACCGAGATCCTTAATTTTGAAGAGGTTAAGAAAGGAGACAGCTTTTTTATAAACACCGGAAAAGTTCACGCCATAGGTGCGGGCGTGCTGCTAGCTGAAATTCAGCAGACTTCAGATATCACCTATCGCATTTATGATTGGGATCGCAAAGATTCAGAGGGAAATTCGCGCGAACTTCATACCGATCAGGCTCTTGATGCTCTGGATTTTGAAAGAAAAGATGATTTTAAGCTGCAGTATAAAAAGACTCAAAACAAAAGTTCAACCGTGGCCAGCTGCGAGTATTTTACCACTAATTTCTTACCCGTACGGGGAGAAGTGGTAAAAGATTACCGCCACTTAGATTCCTTTGTGATCTATATGTGCGTAAGTGGCGAGGCTGAAGTTGAAATAGACGGAAATACAGAACATTTTCAGCAGGGACAGACGCTGTTAATTCCCGCTCAGAATGAAAAAGTGAGTATTTCTTCTGAAGATTGTGAACTGCTGGAAGTGTATATTGAATAATAATTTTGAGTATTGAGTATTGAGTATTTTTTTAAATTTTGAATGCTGAATTTTAAATAGGGTTAAAACTCCGAACTCCTAACTCTGAACTCCGAACTCATAACTTTAAAACAATGGATCTTAAAATAGAGAATCAGACTTTTTTAGTATGCGGTGCCTCCAGCGGATTTGGTCGCGCTGTGGCAGAGCGATTGTTACAGGAAGGTGCTGCTATTATTGCGGTTGCACGACGCGAAGAAAAACTGGTAGAATTGCAA
>JBAVQO010000239.1:0-5032 GCA_049694135.1 Gillisia sp.
ATAGACATTCATACTATAAAACCCCTTGATGAAGCGGCCATACTGGCGTCGGTTAAAAAAACAGGATGCGTGGTAACTGCCGAAGAGCATAATTTCCTTGGCGGATTAGGCGAAAGCGTGGCGCGAACATTAAGCGTTAATGCTCCCGCACCTCAGGAATTTGTTGCCACTCAGGACACTTTTGGGGAAAGCGGAACGCCCGAACAGCTTATGGAAAAATATGAGCTAAATGCAGCTGCTATTGTACGGGCTTCAGAAAAAGTAATAAAAAGAAAATAGCCTGCACAATTTAACGGGAATCCCTTCAGAAAAGACATCTGAAGGGATTTTTTGTTTTATTTCCGAAATAATGGCACGTTTGGTGCGTTATAACATCCCAAACCTTAAAAACGGAATTATGAAAAAACTCATTTTTATTGGCATGATCCTTTTTGCCGGAACAGCAATGGCACAAACTTCTTTCGGAATAAAAGGCGGATTCAATTATGGTGCAACAGGCAATTACGAAAATTTTGGACAGGTCGCCAGCGATGCTTCCACAGTAATAAAAGGAAAGGAAAAAGCCGGATACCATTTTGGGCTCTTCGGAAAATTTGAATTAATGGGAATTTTTCTTCAACCTGAATTAGATTACACCCAGTTAAATACCGATTATAACAATTTTGAATACAAAATAAATAAACTTGATTTACCAGTGCTTTTAGGTCTTAATGTTCTTGGCCCTTTGAATATTAAAGCGGGACCGTCTTTTCAGTACATTTTGAATAATAAACTGGTAGACACGAATATGAAGATATCGAATGTGGAACACGATATAACTGTGGGCTACCAGGTGGGAGCAGGTTTGAGCCTGGGCAACCTCGGGTTCGATGCCAGATACGAAGGTGCATTCCAGGAAAACAGTGCTTTCGGCCAGGCGGCTTCAGACAATAATTTCACTATAGACTCACGTCCCTCTCAGTGGATACTGAGCGTTTCCTATAGCTTTAATTAGCAATGAGATCATAAAAAAAGGCTGCCATACGGCAGCCTTTTTTTTAATTCAAACAATAAAGCAAAACCCTTATTGTTTCTTCATAAGAACTGCATCGATCTCATGAATAACTCCGTTTGAAGCATTAATATCGGCTTTTACAACTTTAGCTGTTTTACCGTTTTCATCCTTTAAAACGATGTCATTACCCTGCATGGAAGCGGTGATTTCTCCTCCTCCGGCAGTATTCATTTTGTAAGTTCCGTTATTATCTTTTATTTTCTGAGACAACATATCACTGGTTAAAGAATCTTTCACCACATGGTATTGTAAAATATCTTTTAATTTATCCTGATTTTCATCTTTCATTAAATCATCCAGCTTACTTTGCCCTACTTTATTAAAAGCATCGTTGGTGGGAGCAAAAACGGTGTAAGGACCTTCGTCCTGCTTTAACATGGTGGCCAGGTCTGCAGATTGCAATGCGTTGGTTAAAGTGCTTAATTCCTGGTTATCCATAGCTTTGGAAGCAATGCTGTTGGATTCCCTTTGCATTTTTGCTTCGTTCGCTCTCATTTCCGCTTCTCGTTGGTTTGCCATCTGTATACTATCGTTTCTGGCATTCTCATCTTCCTGTTTTTTATTATTGTTATTACAAGAAGTAAAAGTTAACCCTGCAACAGCAGCGAGTATTAAAAATTTTCTTAGTTTCATAATTTGGTTTTTGTAAATTTAAGAGTGCAATTTACGACGTAAACCCCTAATAATGTGGAGTTTCAGATTAAAGTTTAGTTAAATTGTGTAAAGATTATACTAATGTAGAACAGGAGTTTTTCTAACGCCAAATTATTCGTAATTTTGCGGTACGAAAAGAGTTGTTATGAAATTATTTCTTATATCTATAGTATTACTTGCAATTGCCTTCGCGGGGATTGCTATTAAAATTTGGGCCAAAAAAGACGGTAAATTCGCGGGAACTTGTGCAAGCCAAAGTCCGTATTTGAACAAAGACGGAGAAGCCTGCAGCTTTTGTGGAAAAATGCCTGACGAAGCCAGAGATTGTTCGAATCCACAATCAGGTAATTAGTTAGCTTAAATGGTAACAACTTTACTTGTTCTCTTTCTGGTTTTCACCTTCATTAATATCCTATTTTATATAGGATATTTTAGTTTTGCTTCTGCCCATTCTTCTAATACAGAGAAATCAAGAATCTCTGTGCCGATTTCTGTGATTATTTGCGCTAAAAATGAAGCTGAAAATCTTCAGAAAAACCTTGGTTCTATACTGAAACAGGAATATCCCGATTTTGAAGTAATTCTTATTAATGATGCTTCAACCGATGAAACGCTCGAGGTTATGGAAGGTTTCGCTGAAAAAGATCCCCGGATTCGGATTGTGAATGTTCAGAACAATGAAGCTTTTTGGGCCAATAAGAAGTATTCGCTTACCCTGGGAATAAAAAAGGCAAAAAACAATTTTCTTCTTTTCACCGACGCCGATTGCATTCCTGCATCTGAACACTGGATAACCGGGATGTCTGCAAGATTCACTCAGGAGAAATCTATCGTGCTGGGCTATGGCGGGTACTTAAAAAAATCCGGATCTTTTCTGAATAAACTTATTCGTTTTGAGACCCTTCTTACAGCTATTCAATACTTTTCTTATAGCAAATGGGGCATACCTTATATGGGTGTGGGAAGAAACCTGGCCTACACCGCTAAAGAATTTTACGATCAGAACGGCTTTGCCACTCATTTACAAATTCGCTCGGGCGATGACGATCTGTTTGTAAACCACGCAGCAAATTCTACCAATACCGCTGTTTGCTTCGAGAAAGAAGCCTTAACCTTAAGTATCCCTAAAACGAGTTTCAAGGCCTGGATCACTCAGAAAAGAAGACATATTTCTACAGCAAAACATTACAAAACGCTCCATAAAATATTGCTGACTACTTTTTATTCTTCACAATTTTTATTTTGGTTACTGCTTATTTTACTGCTTGCACTTCAGTTAAACTGGCAGATAGTGTTGGGGATTTTTATAGTCAGGCTTGCTGTTCAGTTTCTTATATTTTATAAATCAGCGAAAAAACTGAATGAAAAAGATTTGGTTTGGATTTTTCCTATTTTGGAAGTAATTTTAATCAGTACCCAGTTAGGTATTTTTATAACAAATATTTTTTCAAAACCTACCCATTGGAAATAAACCCTTCGCCACTGCTGAAACAAATTCAACTTGCAAAGAAGGGTGATCAAACCGCGTTTAAATATTTGTTGGACAGTTTTTGGACGGTTGTTTATGCTTTTCAGTTAAAAAGAACACGCAACGAGCATGACGCCGAAGACATTGCCATTCAAACTTTTTCGCGCGCATTCGATAATCTGGAGAGTTTTAATCCCGATTATTCCTTTCAAACCTGGCTTATCACCATTTCCAAGAATATTCATATAGATCTTGTTCGAAAGAAGAATGCTTCGATCCGTGCCCGAACCGCAGATACCGAAACCGAAAAGGTATATAAAATCGCCGATGAAACTCCCAGCATAGAGGACTCTCTTATAAAAGAGCAAAATCTCGCCCAATTATTGAGTGATATTAAACAACTGAAACCGCATTATCAGGAGGTTATAAATCTTCGCTATTTTCAGGAAAAATCTTACAAAGAAATCGCTGCAGCTTTGGAAGAGCCTATGAATAACGTAAAAGTAAAATTGCTGCGCGCCAAGAAATTATTGGCCCAGATCATCGACTCCAGAAACACCTGAACGACCTTTAAAGTCGGGCGGTCATAATTATTCATTTCATCATATTATTGTATCTTTGCATCCAAGATTTTTAACATGGCAACAGACACTCTTACTCCTACCAAACGCGCTCCAAAGCCAAAATGGTTACGTGTAAAACTTCCTACCGGAAAAAAATATACCGAACTGCGCGGCCTGGTAGATAAATACGATCTTCATACTATTTGTACTTCAGGAAGCTGCCCTAATATGGGTGAATGCTGGGGCGAAGGAACCGCCACTTTTATGATTCTGGGAAATGTTTGTACCCGTTCCTGCGGCTTTTGTGGTGTAAAAACCGGACGACCTGAGACCATAGATTGGGATGAACCTGAAAAAGTTGCACGCTCTATAAAATTGATGCAAATAAAACACGCGGTTATTACAAGTGTAGATCGCGATGATCTTAAAGATATGGGTTCTATTGTTTGGGCTGAAACCGTAAAAGCTATTCGCCGGATGAATCCCGATACCACTTTGGAAACGCTTATTCCAGACTTTCAGGGAAATGAAAGGAATCTCGATCGTATTATTGCGGTGAAGCCCGAAGTGGTTTCGCACAACATGGAAACCGTAAAACGCCTTACCCGGGAGGTACGAATCCAGGCCAAGTATGAAAGAAGCCTTGCTGTGTTGAAGTATTTAAAAGATCAGGGAATAAATCGTACAAAATCAGGCCTCATGCTCGGTTTAGGTGAAACTGAAGATGAAGTTATTCAAACGCTCAAGGATCTGAGAAAAGTAAATCTGGATATCGTGACTATCGGCCAGTATTTACAACCCACCAAAAGACATTTACCGGTAAAACAGTTTATAACTCCAGACCAATTCAAGAAATATGAAACTCTGGGGCTGGAAATGGGTTTCAGACATGTGGAAAGTGGTGCTTTGGTAAGATCTTCTTATAAGGCTCAAAAGCATTTAACTTAATTTGCTTCCCCTGTAAATGGCAGAAAAAATAAAAATCGGAATAAACGGTTTTGGCCGAATTGGGCGAAATCTCTTCAGATTGCTTTTAGATCATCCTTCTATTGAAGTGGTAGCTATTAATGATCTTGCAGACGCCAAGACCCTTGCACACCTTTTAAAATACGATAGTATACACGGAAGACTGAAAGCCAACATTTCGGCAGAAGATTCGTTTATTCGAATAAACCATAAAAAGTACCCCGTTTTAAACGCAAGTGCTCCAAAAGACATAAATTGGGCAGATTACGATGTTGATATCGTGATAGAATCTACCGGCAGATTCAAAATGCGAGAAGAACTGGAAGG
>JBAVQO010000240.1:0-8451 GCA_049694135.1 Gillisia sp.
CATCTAGTTTAATCTTTATCTAATTTATATTTAGAAAGATCCATTCCGAAGTTTAAACCTTTATTGTTAACCAACTCTTCAAGTTCGGTTAAAGATTTTTTACCAAAGTTGCGGAACTTCATCAAATCGTTTTTGTTGTAAGATACCAAATCTCCTAAAGTGTCTACTTCGGCCGCTTTTAAGCAGTTAAGTGCTCTTACAGAAAGATCCATATCTACCAATTTGGTCTTAAGCAACTGGCGCATGTGAAGGGATTCTTCATCATAAGTCTCAGTTTGCGCAATTTCATCGGCTTCCAAAGTAATTCTTTCATCACTAAATAACATAAAGTGGTGAATTAATGTTTTGGCTGCTTCGGTTAAAGCATCTTTAGGGTGAATAGAACCATCGCTAATGATCTCAAAAACCAGCTTTTCGTAGTCGGTTTTTTGTTCCACACGATAATTTTCTATACTATATTTTACGTTTTTGATCGGGGTATATACCGAATCTGTAAAAATAGTACCTAAAGGGGCATTGGATTTTTTATTTTCTTCCGCAGGAACATAGCCACGACCTTTTTCGATAGAAAGCTCCATATTGAAGCTCACTTTTTTATCGAGGTTGCAGATAACAAGATCCGGATTTAAAATCTGGAATCCTGAGATGAACTTCTGAAAGTGACCGGCGGTTAATTGCTCCTGACCGGAAACAGAAATGGTAACGGCTTCATTGTCTATTTCATCAATTTGCCTTTTAAATCTTACCTGTTTAAGATTTAATATAATTTCTGTAACATCTTCTACCACACCAGGGATTGTTGAGAATTCGTGATCTACTCCTTCAATACGAACGGAAGTGATAGCGAATCCTTCTAGAGATGATAACAGCACTCTTCTTAAAGCGTTACCAACGGTTAATCCATAACCAGGTTCCAAAGGGCGAAATTCAAATTTCCCTTCGAAATCTGTTGAATCAATCATTATAACTTTATCGGGCTTCTGAAAATTTAGTATTGCCATATTACGACTTCTGTGAATTATTATTTCGAATATAATTCGACGATGAATTGTTCATTTATATTTTCCGGGATTTGAACTCTTCCGGGTACAGAAACAAAAGTTCCTTGTTTGGTATCGTTGTTCCAGGTTAACCACTCGTAAGTAGCGCTGGAGTTGGAAAGAGAATCCTGAATAGCAGAAAGAGATTTAGATTTTTCTCTAACTCCTACCACATCTCCGGGTTTTAACTGGTAAGATGGAATGTTTACCAACTCGCCATTAACCGTAATGTGTCTGTGAGAAACTAATTGTCTGGCACCACGACGTGAAGGCGATAAGCCCATTCTGTAAACCACATTGTCTAAACGTGATTCTGCCATTTGTAGTAAAACCTCCCCGGTAATACCATTTGCGCGGGTTGCGCTTTCAAACATATTTCTGAATTGTCGCTCTAAGATACCATAGGTATATTTCGCTTTTTGCTTTTCCATTAACTGGATTGCATATTCAGATTTTTTACCTCTTCTACGGTTATTACCATGTTGTCCCGGAGGGTAATTTCTTTTTTCGAAAGACTTGTCGTCACCAAAGATGGCTTCGCCAAATTTTCGTGCTATTTTAGTCTTTGGACCAGTATATCTTGCCATTTAAATTGATTTATTAAGAAAGCGATTATGAATTAAGGTCACCGTCCTTCGATAATCTTGTTGCTTTCTTTGTTATACTTAATTAATTATACTCTTCTTCTTTTTGGAGGTCTGCATCCGTTATGTGGTAATGGAGTAACATCAATTATTTCAGTTACTTCAATCCCAGCATTGTGTAAAGATCTAATTGCAGATTCTCTACCGTTTCCAGGTCCTTTTACAAATACCTTTACCTTACGCAAACCAGCTTCATGTGCTACTTTCGAAGCATCTTCTGCTGCTAATTGCGCTGCATAAGGAGTGTTTTTCTTAGATCCTCTAAAGCCCATTTTACCGGCTGAAGACCAGGAAATAAGATCTCCTTTTTTGTTGGTCAAAGAGATAATGATATTGTTGAAAGACGCTGTAACATGAGCTTCTCCGTTAGACTCAACGACTACTTTGCGTTTCTTTTGAGCTGCTTTTTGAGTTTTTGCCATCTTACTTATTATTTAGTTGCCTTTTTCTTGTTAGCAACTGTTTTTCTTCTACCTTTTCTGGTTCGTGAATTGTTTTTAGTTCTCTGTCCTCTTAACGGAAGACCAGATCTGTGGCGAATTCCACGGTAACAACCAATGTCCATAAGACGTTTGATGCTTACCTGTACTTCGCTTCTTAATTCACCTTCAATTTTATAAGCGCCTACAGCTTCACGAATTCTTCCAATTTCATCATCGGACCAATCTGAAACTTTTTTACCTTCCTCTACATTGGCTTCTTTCAGAATTCGTTGTGCTCTGCTTTTACCAATTCCGAAGATATAGGTTAATGCTATAACTCCGCGTTTTTGTTTTGGGATATCTACCCCTGCAATTCTAGCCATAACTTACCCTTGTCTTTGTTTGAATTTTGGATTCTTTTTGTTAATCACGTAAAGCCGGCCTTTTCTGCGTACAATTTTACAGTCGGCACTTCTTTTTTTAATGGATGCTTTAACTTTCATAATTAGTATCTATACGTTATGCGAGCCTTCGATAAATCGTAAGGACTCATTTCTAATTTCACTTTATCTCCGGGTAGCAATTTAATGTAATGCATTCTCATTTTACCCGAAATATGCGCGGTCACTACGTGGCCGTTCTCCAGTTCTACCCGAAACATTGCGTTAGACAATGCCTCAATGATCGTTCCGTCCTGTTCTATTGCTGGTTGTTTTGCCATTATGCTACTGCTTTTCGATTTTTACCGGTTTTCATTAACCCATCGTAATGCCTGTTCAGCAAATAAGAATTTACCTGCTGCATAGTATCAATAGCTACACCCACCAAAATTAGAAGGGAAGTACCTCCAAAGAACAATCCCCATCCCTGTTGTACACCTAACAGTTGAACTACAATAGCAGGGAACACTGCTAAAAGAGCCAGGAAAATTGAACCCGGAAGGGTTATTTGCGACATGATCCTGTCCAGAAATTCTGAAGTCTCAGTACCAGGACGTATTCCCGGTATAAAACCTCCGCTTCGCTTAAGATCATCTGCCATTTTGTTGGTAGGTACCGTAATTGCCGTATAAAAATATGTAAATACAATAATTAACAGGGCAAATACTAAATTGTACCAAAAACCAAATATATTACTAAATGCAGCGGCTACTCCCTGAGACATTTCACTGTCTGATAAGCCTGCTACAGCTGCTGGAATAAACATAATTGCCTGCGCAAAAATGATAGGCATTACACCAGAGGCGTTTAATTTTAACGGTATATATTGTCTTGAACCAAATACATTCTTCTCATAACCTCCAGAAGCAGTTCTTCTTGCATACTGTACCGGTATTTGTCGTACCGCCATCACAATCATAACACATCCCAAAATTACCACAAACCAAAGAACCAGTTCTATAAGGATCATAATCAAACCTCCGTTAGACTGGAATACACGAGATGCAAATTCCTGAACAAAAGCACGTGGCAGGCGGGCGATAATACCCACCATAATTAATAACGAGATCCCATTTCCAATACCTTTATCGGTTATTTTTTCTCCTAACCACATGGCGAAAATCGTACCGGTGGTAAGAATAATTACCGAAGATGCCACAAAAGTAAGATTACTATGGATTAAAAATGCGCTTGAAGGCAATGTTCTGAATAAATTATAAATATATCCAGGCCCCTGTACAAGTGTAATTCCTATAGTTAACCATCTGGTGATTTGATTTATACGCTTTCTTCCGCTCTCTCCTTCTTTCTGAAGTTTTTGCAAATAAGGAACCGCGATTCCCATAAGTTGCACCACAATAGAAGCCGAGATGTAAGGCATAATTCCCAATGCGAATACAGAAGCGTGAGAAAAAGCACCTCCTGTAAAAGCATTTAACAGGCCTAACAGACCGCTGTTGGTTTGGTTAGCAAGATTGGCTAATTGAGAAGCATCCACACCAGGTAAAACTACCTGAGCTCCAAATCGATACACCAATAATAAACCCAGGGTAACTAAAATTCGATTTTTTAGTTCCTCAATTTTCCAGATATTTTTAATTGTCTCGATAAATTTCATCAGGCTATCTATTATAAAGTAACAACTTCACCTCCGGCCGCTTCAATAGCTTCCTTTGCTGAGGCAGTAAATTTATGAACAGATATCTTCAACTTTGCTTTTAATTCTCCTCTGCCTAATATCTTTACCAGTTCGTTTTTTCCAGCAAGGCCGTTTTCAACCAACACCTGCATGTCAACGGTATCTTTAATTCTACCATTATCTACAAGAGACTGAAGAGTATCCAGGTTAATACCCTGATATTCTTTGCGGTTTCTGTTGTTGAAACCAAATTTTGGAACCCTGCGTTGAAGCGGCATCTGCCCGCCTTCAAAACCTATTTTCTTCGAGTAACCAGAACGTGATTTTGCTCCTTTATGGCCACGAGTAGCAGTTCCTCCTTTACCGGATCCCTGACCTCTACCAACGCGCTTGCCGCCGTTTTTAACTGAACCTTCTGCAGGTTTTAAGTTACTTAAATTCATGTCGAATATCTTATTTAGTTTCCTCTACGGAAACCAAGTGTTTAACTTTATTTACCATACCAAGGATATTTGGAGTATTTTCATGCTCCACCACCTGGTTCATTTTACGAAGACCAAGTGCTTCCAGGGTACGTTTCTGGTTTTGGGTGCGTTTAATGGCACTTTTTACCTGTGTAACTTTTATCTTTCCCATTTTATCCTTGTATTATCCTTTAAATACTTTGTCTAATGTAACTCCACGTTGTTTTGCTACAGTATGTGCGTTACGCAATTGCAACAAAGCATCGAATGTCGCCTTCACCACGTTGTGAGGGTTAGAAGAACCCTGGTTCTTAGAAAGTACATCATGTACTCCTACAGATTCCAATACCGCACGAATCGCACCACCAGCAATAATTCCTGTACCGGTTGCGGCAGGCAATAGCAATACTCTCGCTCCGCCGTACTTCCCTTTTTGCTCGTGTGGAATAGTACCATTATGCAAAGGAATTCTAACTAAGTTCTTTTTAGCATCTTCTACAGCTTTGGAAATAGCATCGGCAACCTCTTTCGATTTTCCCAAGCCCTGTCCAACAACACCGTTTTCATCTCCCACAACAACAATTGCAGAAAATCCGAATGCTCTACCACCTTTGGTAACTTTTGTAACACGTTGTACACCAACCAAACGATCCTTCAATTCAAGGCCGGCTGGCTTTACAAGTTCTACATTTTTATAATCTTGATACATATCTTATTTAGAATTTTAGTCCTCCTTCACGGGCACCATCGGCCAACGATTTAACTCTTCCGTGATATAAATAACCACCTCTGTCGAAAGAAATAGTTTCTATTCCGGCTTTTAATGCTTTTTCAGCAAGGGTTTTACCAACTAAAGCAGCTTTATCTACTTTGCTTCCTTCTGCTGATGAAACATCTTTATCTCTTGAAGAGGCTGCCACTAATGTTTTTCCCTCTACGTCATCAACTATCTGAGCATAAATTTCTTTATTGCTTCTGAAAACAGCCAATCGTGGACGGCTAGCGGTACCGGCAATATCCTGACGGATCCTCTTTTTTATCTTTGTTCTTCTATCTTGTTTTGAAAATGCCATATCTACTTTTATTAAGCTGATTTACCTGCTTTTCTTCTTAATTGTTCGCCAACAAACTTGATACCTTTTCCTTTGTAAGGTTCTGGTGCACGGAAAGAACGGATTTTAGCCGCAATTTGTCCTACCAATTGTTTGTCGTAAGAAGTTAATTTCACAATCGGGTTCTTACCTTTATCTGAAACTGTTTCTACTTTTACTTCAGGAGCCAATTCAAAAACAATATTATGAGAAAATCCAATGGCTAGATCCAACTTTTGTCCCTGGTTAGAAGCACGATATCCTACTCCTACCAGTTCCAGTTGCTTGGTGAAACCTTTAGATACTCCTTCAATCATATTATTTACCAATGCACGGTATAATCCATGCTTGGCTTTCTGATCCTTCTTTTCTGAAGAACGCTCAAAAGTAATGGTTTTATCTTCAACTTTAATATCGATATCCTCAACTTTCTGAGTTAATTCTCCTAATTTTCCTTTTACCGTCACGATCCCGTCCTTTACATCTACTGTAACGCCTTCCGGAATTGTGATTGGGTTTTTACCTATTCTTGACATTTCTTTAAGTCTTTTGTATTAGTAAACGTAGCATAAAACCTCTCCACCCACTTTTTCAGCTCTGGCTTGCTTTCCTGTCATTACTCCATGAGAAGTAGAAACAATAGCAACACCAAGACCGTTTAAAATACGTGGCAATTCGTTTGCGCTGGCATATTTACGTAACCCGGGTTTACTTATTCGCTGAATTTTCTTGATTACCGACTCTTTAGTAAGTCTGTCATACTTAAGAGCGATTTTAATATTACCCTGAGCGGTAGTATCCTCGAATTTATAACTAAGAATATATCCTTGATCGAATAATATTTTAGTGATTTCCTTTTTAAGATTAGAAGCCGGTATATCTACCACACGGTGGTTTGCAAGTACCGCATTTCTAATTCTTGTTAAATAATCTGCAATAGGATCTGTTGTCATATACTCAATTTACGGTGATGGTTTTCACTTTTTTTGGAACCTTCCACCTATTAATATTTTTACCAACTGGCTTTTCTAACCCCAGGAATTAACCCGTTATTCGCCATTTCTCGAAACATTACCCGGGAAATACCGAATTGTCTCATATAACCTTTTGGCCTTCCGGTTAATTTACATCGGTTATGTAAGCGTACAGGAGAAGAGTTTTTAGGCAATTTCTGTAATGCTTCAAAGTCTCCGGCTTCTTTAAGGGCCTTACGCTTTTCTTCATACTTTTTTACCAGTTCTTGTCTTTTCACCTCGCGGGCTTTCATTGATTCTTTAGCCATAATTAATTCTTTTTAAAGGGTAAACCCAGTTCGCTCAACAGTGATTTTGCTTCCTTATCGGTATTGGCAGTGGTAACAAAAGTGATATCCATACCGGAAATTTTGTTTACCTTATCAATATCGATTTCAGGAAAGATAATTTGTTCGGTCACCCCTAAATTATAATTTCCACGTCCGTCAAATCCGGTAGCTTTTATTCCGTTAAAATCGCGAACCCTTGGAAGAGCTGTAGTGATTAAACGATCTAAAAACTCATACATTCTTTCTCCTCGTAACGTAACTTTGGCGCCAATCGGCATTCCTTTACGCAGTTTGAAAGAAGCAACGTCTTTTTTAGAAATGGTAGAAACCGCTTTTTGACCTGTAATTGCAGTCAATTCATCTACTGCATAGTCAATAAGTTTTTTATCTGCAACAGCTGCTCCCACTCCACGGCTCAAAACTATTTTTTCTAGTTTCGGAACTTCCATTACGTTGGCGTAGCTGAATTCGTCGGTAAGAGCAGGAATCACTTTTTCCTTGTACTCTTTTCTAAGTCTTGGTTCGTATGCCATAACTAAATTACTTCATTAGATTTTTTAGAAAATCTCACTTTCTTCCCATTCTCTTCCCGGTACCCAACTCTTGTTGTGTTTCCTTTCTTGTCTATCAAAGACAAATTAGAAATATGAATAGGCGCTTCTTTCTTTGCTATTCCTCCCTGTGGGTTAGAAGCACTTGGTTTCTCATGTTTAGAGACCATGTTGATTCCTTCCACAACGGCTTTATTTTTTTCGCGAAGCACTTTCTGAATCTTACCTTCCTGACCTTTATGGTCTCCGGCAATAACTCTAACCGTATCTCCCGCTTTTATTTTAAGCTTTGTCATTATTTAATGTATTAAAGCACCTCTGGTGCTAATGATACAATCTTCATGAATTGCTTATCACGAAGTTCTCTCGCTACCGGACCAAAAACACGAGTTCCTCGCATTTCACCAGTAGGGTTTAAAAGAACACATGCGTTATCGTCAAAACGGATATAGGATCCATCTGGTCTGCGCACTTCTTTTTTGGTACGAACAACAACTGCTGTTGAAACTGCACCTTTCTTAATGTTCCCGTTAGGTGTAGCTTCTTTTACGCTGACAACTATTTTGTCTCCAACAGAAGCGTATCTTCTATTTGTACCACCTAATACTCGGATCGTCAAAACTTCTTTGGCTCCGGTATTATCGGCTACTCTTAATCTAGACTCTTGCTGTACCATAATTATTTAGCTCTTTCAATTATTTCTACTAGTCTCCAGCATTTGGATTTACTTAATGGACGAGTTTCCATTATTTTGACAGTATCTCCAATATTGCAGTCGTTTGTCTCGTCGTGTGCCACGTATTTTTTCGTTTTTAAAACGAATTTTCCATACATGGGGTGTTTTACTTTTTTAGTTT
>JBAVQO010000241.1:0-9359 GCA_049694135.1 Gillisia sp.
AATTTTAGCGGAGATGCTTTGGTAAATACATACAGCGGCGGGATAAATGTCACGGCCGAAAATACCGAAATTGAAGCTTCTTCGCGGCACGGAAGAGTTGATCTTCCCCCGTCTTCCAACGGCAAAAACCATCTTAGGCTAACCTCTATTAATGGAGATATTAAGGTACAGGAAAACTAAATAATATTGTATTTTTGAAATCCTTTAACGCAGCACTTCATGAATTTAAAAAAAGCTACCCTCATTATAGTTCTGATTCTTTTAATTGATCAGATCTCCAAAATATATGTAAAAACGCATTTTGTGCTGGGCGAAGAGGTAAACGTCCTTGGCTGGTTTAAAATTCTTTTTGTGGAAAATGAAGGAATGGCGTGGGGTGCAAAGATTCCGGGGCCTTACGGAAAACTATTTCTCACCCTCTTTAGGATCGTAGCCATTGGCGGAATTGGCTATTGGTTGTGGGATTCTGTGCGTAAAGGCGGCTCCAGGATCTTAATAACCGCTCAGGCATTCATTTTCGCGGGAGCTTTCGGGAATATTATCGATTCGGTTTTCTACGGAATCATCTTTAGCGACAGTTATGGTCATGTGGCTTCTGTTTTTCCTGCGGGCGGAGCTTACGGCACTCTTTTTCACGGAAAAGTAGTAGATATGTTGTACTTTCCTTTATATGATGGTATTCTGCCAATGTGGTTACCAATTTGGGGAGGAAATCAATTCACCTTTTTCGAGCCGGTATTCAATGTGGCCGATTCTGCTATTACTGTTGGGGTACTCTTATTGCTTCTTTTCAACAAAAAAGCTTTTCCTAAAAAAGAAGAGGATTAAGCAACGTGGCTGAAGATATTCTCGAATTTCTTAAGCTCGATAGGCTTGATTAAATAATCGGTTACCAGATTAAAAGATTTTGCTCTTTCCAGATCCCGCGGATCTATAGAGGAAGAGACCACGTAAAGGGTTATTTTTTTATCGAAGTTATTTTTAATTTTTATAAACTCTCCAAGGAATTCCCATCCATCCATAATAGGCATATTCAGATCCAGAAAAATGATATCCGGAAGCTTATCTTCTGTCATATTGGTTAGAATAACCTTGAAGTATTCAAGCGCTTCCAGACCATTTTTAAAGATGAGCAGATTTTCGGAAAGTTTTTTGATTTCGATGATTTTTTTTACCAGATTCACGTAAATCTTATCATCATCGATAATACATGCAAGTTCAATTTTTGGCCCCATAACAGATTTAGAATTTAATTTTAAAAGTCGTACCGATATTTACGGTACTGGTTACAGATATAGACCCCCCAAGAGTTTCTACCTGGTTTTTCGTGATAAACAACCCAATTCCGTTGGCTTCAGGATTTCTGTGGAAGGTTTTATACATTCCAAACATTTTGTCGCCATACATTTCCAGATCTATTCCCATTCCATTGTCACTCACTTCCATATAGGCCTGTTCGTTAAACCGATAGGTTTGAATGAAAATAACGGGTTTTCGTCCCGGCTGTTTATACTTTATAGCATTAGTAATTAAATTTAGTAAAATACTTTCAAGATACTCAGGAATATATTCAATTTCTTTTAAGCCTTTAAACTCTGAAACAATGGTAGCGCTTTCCCGGTTCACCAGACTCGAGATAGAAGAGATTACCACGTCCAGTGCCTTGCTGAAGGAAACCAGTTTCCGCTCTTTTTTTAGCAGGTTTTGGTGAGACACCATTCCATTTAATTGCGAAATAGCCCCATCCAGATTTTCTGAAATGGAAGCTACATTGTCGATCAAATCCAGTTTATCTTGTGCGCTTTTCGACTCTTCCAGCAATTGTACTACGAGGCTCAGATTGCTGGTGTGCGACCGGAGACTGTGGGAAACCACATGGGCAAAATTGAATAATCTTGAATTTTGGGAAGCGATAATATCCAGCGAATTCTGAAGGTTCAGTTCGTTCTTCTTATTTTCGTCGATGTCCTGAAAAACCCCTCGAATTCCTATAATAATCTGTTCTTCATTATAAACCGGTTTCCCGGTGGCACGCACCCAGAATTCTCTTCCGTAGAGCGTGGCCATTTTGAGCTCTATTTTAAAGGGAATACCGTATTTTTCGCACTTTTCGAACATGGCAATTGCTACTTCCTGATGTTCAGGAGCATAGAACCGCAGGCGCTCATCGTACTCAGGCTGAAAATCCTTTGGGCAATCCAGAATTTTCTTGGTAACATCGTCCCAATAAATGGCTTTTGAAACCGCATCTATATACCAGCCGCCTGTAGAAGTCATTTCTGCAGTTTCTCTGTAATAAAAGAAGTTTTCTTCTATTGTGTACTGGTCGCGTTTGGATTGATGGATATTTACAAAAAGAAGCACCGCAGTATTGCCGGTGCTATTTTCCTTGCTTTTCAAATTGCGGCATTCAAACCAGCGAAATTTATCACTCTGAAGTTTTAACTTGACCTCCTGATTGAAATTATCGGAATTGGCCGTAAGGTTGTCGAAACCCACCCTAAAGTCATAGCGGTAGTCTTCGTGGAGAATATGATTTATAAAATAATCGAAAAGAGGTTCCCTTGAAGGTGGTGCGCCCACCAGGGCCTCAAAATGCTCTGACCACGAGATTTCTTTGGTTAGAAGGTTGATCTTCCAGTAGGCAATATCAAAATCTTCTAATATACTGTTTAACTGAAGGTCGTTGAGCATCAATTATAGGATAAGCTGTCTAAATGTAGCGCAATGTTAAAAATAATACAAATATAAGCTCTTATTTTTTGAAACTATAGATTTTATTTGGTGTCACACAATAATCTAGAGGAACGTCGGTGCTTAAAATTCCCGGAATTCGCTCTTCCGGTTCAAATAAAGAAAGGCCAATTTTCAGAACTTCCGGACGACAGGATTGTAAAAATTTGTCATAAAAACCCATTCCATACCCCACCCGATGCCCAATTTTATCGAATGCCAGCAAGGGTAAAAAAACCACTTCTATTTTTTCTGAAGAGATTTCAATCCCACCTGAAGGCTCGGGAATATTCCATTTGTTTTTTTGAAGTTTTGTGGAGTCTGTTAAGAGAAAGTGATGCATTTCCCGGGTCGTGAAATCGCTTTTGGAAATCAATATTTCTTTATCTTTTCCCTGTAAAATATGAAGAACAGGTTCCGTATCGACTTCCTTTTTTTCAGAAATGCTCAGAAATATATGGTAATAAGTATACTGCCATATATCCATTTGTAAAAGATTATTGGCAATTTCCACGCTTTTTTCTTCAATTTCTTCCGAAGAGAATTGTTGACGCAACTCTTTATATTTAAGCCGAAGTTTATTCTTCATCCTGGATTTGTGACACGGTAGAGATATGAAAAACAGCATCGCCCTGGTAAACAATAGGCGATTCGTTTACGTTAATGATGTAGCCTTCATGGGGCGCCAGTACTTTATGGCGGAATTTTCCGTAGGGATCGGTAATAGTGGCAAGATATTCACTTTTCTCTACACGTTTTCCGCATTCCACTTTCATGTGCAAAAGGCCGCTGTATTTGGCGCGCATCCAGGTGCTATTTTCAATAAGAATCGTGTTTACAGGAGGATCCGGGCAAATAAACCTCGGTTTGAGCATCCCCAGGTGTTGCAGAATACGCATAACACCTTCTACCCCATGCTGTGCAATTTCTTTGTTGCTGTCCATAGATTTTCCGCCTTCAAAAAGAAGCACCATTTTCCCAAGTTTGTAGCAGGTTTCCCGGTATGATTTTCCGATGGTCTTGGAATAAATGGTAAAGGGAGCATTAAAAATGCGGGCATATTTCATACTTTTTTCGTCTCCTTTCTTTACGCGAATCTGCGGAACATTGAATCGGCTGGCGCCGCCGGTATGAAAATCCAGACAAAAATCGGCCACCGGTAGTATTTTTTTTACAAATTGAAAGGCAAATCGGCTGGCCAGAGAGCCATTTTTTGTGCCGGGAAACATGCGGTTAAGATCGCGGCCGTCGGGGAATTCCCGTGACTGATTCAAAAATCCAAACACATTTACTACCGGAATACAAATAACGGTGCCCTTTACTGGTTTGTTTATATTTTTTGAAATGACCTGTCTCACGATTTCCACCCCGTTAATTTCGTCGCCATGGATTCCGGCTGTAATTAACACCACCGGTCCGGGTTTTTTGGAGCGTTCGATAATAACTGGTACATCTACAGAGGTGGTCGTGTAGAGTTTGGCCATATTCAGGTTAATTACCGCTCCTTTCCCGGGGGGGATTTTTTTGCCAAGTATTTCTAAAACATCATTTTTATCTATGTGCGCCATACGTTATACATTTCTTTCGATATAGCGAATTATAGATTTGGCAATGTCTTTTCCTGTAGCGTGTTCGATGCCTTCAAGCCCCGGAGAAGAATTTACTTCCAGGATCAGCGGGCCTCGAGAACTTTGTAACATATCGACCCCCGCAACTCCAAGTCCCATGGTCTTGGCTGCCTTAATGGCGGCATTTTCCTCATCGTCGCTAAGTTCTATTACATTCGCTGTGCCGCCGCGGTGAAGGTTAGAACGAAATTCGCCTTCCTTTCCCTGGCGTTTCATAGCGCCAACCACGTGGCCATCTACCACGAACACCCGAATATCGGCACCACCGGCTTCTTTTATAAATTCCTGTACAATTACCCTTGCCTGTAAACCATTAAAGGCTTCAATAACAGATTCGGCTGCGTTCCTGGTTTCCGCCAGTACCACACCCAATCCCTGGGTTCCTTCCAGCAGCTTTATAATTAAAGGCGCGCCGCCTACGTGATCTATTACTTCGCCCACGTCTTTGGAATAATTCGTAAATACGGTTTTTGGAAGACCTAACCGGGCACGGGACAGAACCTGTAAACTCCTGAGCTTATCACGACTTCTAACCAGGGCCTGGGATTCTGTGGTAGTAAAAACGCCCATCATTTCGAATTGACGCACCACGGCGGTTCCATAAAAGGTCACTGAGGCACCTATCCTTGGGATTACCGCATCGGTTCCTTCAATAAGTTTTCCTTTATAAAAGATAGAAGGTTTTCGTTTTTCAATTATAAGATCGCATTTAAGAGGATCTATAATTTCTATATGATGATTCCTTTTTCTTGCAGCTTCTATTAAACGCTGTGTAGAATAAAGGCTGCTATTTCTGGATAGAATTTTTATGTTCATTGAGCTTTAAATTGTATGAAACATCTTTTAGTTCAGGGTCCACAATAAATTTTTTAGTAAGGAACTTTCTTCCGATAAGTACCGGAAATCGCATTTCCTGGCGAGCCGACAAAGAAAGCGAAATCTTATATATTTTGCTGAAAATTTTAACGGTAGATTGCACCTGGAACCTTTTTTGAACCACTCCGTTGCTGCTCTTCACAAAAACAACATCATAATCTGTAAAAATGAATTCTTTTCCGTTGTAAAGCGGGTGTTCTTCATCTAAAAAAGTGCAGTACAGCGATTCGTTTTTTTCAATGATATTCTCGCAGTGTATAGAGGAGGTATAGGCGCCGGTATCTATCTTGATAGCAATGTTTTCAAGATTTAACAACGGGAAATCTGCTTTGTCAAAACGGCCTATTACTTTTTTCTCCATCCCCGCAAGGTAAGAAAATGAATAAAGACCTCTTGTTATAACGGCCTTAAATTATACCAGATGTAACGTAGGAATCGCGGGTAAACTGTCACAATTTTAACATTTATGTCCTTCTGTTATTTTACAGCTCCGGGGAATATGTAATATCTTTGAACTTAATGGAAAAACCAGATTTAAAAGTACAGCTTCAAACCTTGCCCTCAAGCCCGGGAGTTTATCAGTATTTCGATAAGAATGGAAAGATATTGTATGTCGGTAAGGCAAAAAACCTTAAAAAGCGGGTTACTTCGTATTTCACGAAAAAACATGACAACCATCGCACCTCGGTCATGGTTAAAAAAATTGTCGAGATAAGGCATATCGTGGTAGATTCTGAAACCGATGCCCTGCTTCTGGAAAATAATCTTATAAAGAAACACCAGCCGCGGTTTAACGTGATGCTGAAGGATGATAAAACCTATCCGTGGATCTGTATTAAAAACGAACGTTTCCCCAGAGTTTTTCCCACCCGCCGATTAATAAAAGATGGCAGCGAGTATTACGGCCCGTTCACCAATTTTAAAACAGTTAACACTCTGCTGGATCTTATAAAAGGCCTTTATCAGCTCAGAACCTGTAATTATGATTTATCTGAAGAAAAAATCAGAAACGGGAAGTATAAAGTGTGCCTGGAATATCATTTGGGAAACTGCAAAGGCCCTTGTGAAGCCCTTCAATCTGAAAAAGAATATCATCAAAACATCGATGCTATTCGGCAGATTGTAAAAGGGAATTTTAAAGATTCGCTGCAGCAATTCAGAAGACAGATGAAAGAGCATGCCGAAAACATGGAATTTGAAGATGCCCAGCGGATAAAGGAAAAAATTCATGTGCTGGAAAATTATCAGTCAAAATCAACAGTGGTAAATCCACGAATCAATAATGTTGATGTTTTCTCTATCGTAAGCGACGAAGGATATGGGTATGTAAACTTTTTGCAGATTTCTCACGGAGCCATCATCAGGTCTCACACCATAGAGATGAAGAAAAAACTGGACGAATCTGATAAAGAGCTTTTAGAACTGGGAATTGTGGAGATTCGCCAGCGATTTCATTCCAATTCCAAAGAGATTTATGTGCCGTTTAAGGTACAGGTGGGTGAGGAAGTAAAAATAAGCGTTCCTAAGCTGGGGGATAAAAAACAAATTGTAGAATTATCTCTGCGAAATGCGCGGTACTACAGGCAGGAGCAATTCAAGCAGATGAAAATAGTGGATCCGGATCGCCACGTGAACAGGATCATGGCCCAAATGAAAGAAGATTTAAGGCTTAGTAAAGAACCGCGACATATAGAATGTTTCGATAATTCCAACATTCAGGGCACCAACCCGGTGGCGGCCTGCGTGGTTTTTAAAAATGGAAAACCCAGTAAAAAGGATTATCGTAAATTTAACATTAAGACCGTAGAAGGCCCCAACGATTTTGCTTCTATGGAAGAAGTGGTTTTCAGGCGGTACCGAAGATTGTTGAATGAAGAGGCAGAATTGCCGCAATTAATAATAATCGATGGGGGAAAAGGACAATTATCGTCTGCCGTAAAAGCTCTTGAAGATTTAGGCTTACGGGGGAAAATCGCCATAATAGGGATAGCAAAACGCCTGGAAGAATTATTTTACCCCGGAGATTCTATTCCTTTATACCTGGATAAAAAGTCGGAAACGCTTAAGATCATTCAACAATTAAGAAATGAAGCGCATCGATTTGGTATTACATTTCACAGAAATAAACGAAGCAAAACCGCATTAAATACCGAACTTGAGGCCATAACCGGGATTGGAGATAAAACGGTGGTGCAATTACTAACTAATTTCAGATCTCTTAAAAGGGTAAAAGAAGCTTCTTTAGAGGAGCTAACACAAGTGATAGGAGCCTCGAAAGCTGCTATTATTTATAAATATTATCATACCTAACTATGCGAAAATCGCTGCTTTCACTTCTGCTCCTGTTTTCTCTTTTTTCTTTCTCTCAGGAAAAGAAAGATTTAAAAATAGGATTGGTTTTAAGTGGGGGCGGTGCCAAAGGACTGGCTCATATTGGAGCTTTAAAGGCGATCGAGGAAGCCGGAATTCATATAGATTATATCGGGGGAACCAGTATGGGAGCGATAATAGGGGCTCTGTACGCGTCAGGATATTCGGCAAAACAGCTGGATTCTATTTTTCAGGAAATAAATTTTAATCTGCTTATTCAGGATGAAATACCGCGAAGTTCGAAAACCTTTTACGAGAAAGAAGATAAAGAGAAGTACGCGCTTACTCTTCCGTTTAATAATTTCAAAATCTCTTTTCCCAGTGCCCTTTCCAAGGGACAGAACATCTATAATCTGATTTCCCGCCTAACAATTCCATTAGGAGATGTGAGGGATTTCAGCAAACTTCCCATCCCTTTTTTTTGTGTAGCCGCAAATATTGAAACGGGCGAACAAGTGGTGTTGGACAGTGGTTCCCTCGCCAAGGCCGTTCTGGCCAGCGGTGCGATTCCTTCGGTTTTTAGTCCTGTAAAAATTGGGGATAAATTGCTTACAGATGGAGGAGTGGTAAATAATTATCCTGTTGAAGAACTTCGCAAGCGCGGAGCAGATATAATTATAGGGGTAGATGTTCAGGACACGCTCATGAACAGGAAGCAACTGCGCAGTGCTTTTGATATTTTAACGCAGATAAATAACTTCCACACCATAAGTGATATGCGCAAAAAAAAGCGACTTACCGATGTTTATATAAAACCTGATATTTCCAACTTCGGCATTTTATCTTTTGAAAAAGGCTCTGCGATAATAGATTCAGGAGAAGTGGCCGCACGAAAGAAGTTTGAAATTCTAAAAGAAATAGCACAGGCGCAGCCTGCTTTAAAAGAAAAGCGAAAAAAAGTAATCCGGAAAGATTCGGTAAACATAACTTCTCTAATTCTGCAGGGAAATAACTCTTATCCCAGATCGTACATTTTGGGTAAATTAAAATTGAAATACAGGCAGGGATATTCCCTTAAAGATCTTGATAAGGGGATAAACAGTCTTTCGGCAACAAAAAACTTCGATCGAATAAGCTATAATCTTATTCCGAATGATTCTGCCTACACACTTGCCCTTCAGCTGGAGGAAAGTCCGAATAAAAACTATTTACGACTGGCATTACACTATGACGATTTGTACAAAAGCGGTGCGCTTATTAATCTTACCCGAAAAAGTACCCTTTTTACCAACGATGTGGCTTCTTTTGATGTGGTGCTGGGCGATAATTTCAGATACAATTTTCAGTATTATATAGATAAAGGATATTATTGGAGTGTGGGGCTGCGTTCGCGGTACAACAGTTTCAGAAAAAGTGTAGATTTCGATTTTGCCAGCCAGAATGCAGGATTAACAGATATTGGAATAAATCGGCTGGAAGTATTGTATCAGGATTATACCAATCAGTTTTACGTCGAAACCCTTTTTAAGCAGATTTTTTCCTTCGGCCTGGGAGCAGAGCAGAAATTTCTGAAGGTAACTTCGGAAACTCTTCATAATCAGGATTCTTCCGGCAATTCAACCGTTTTTGAAAAAAGCAATTACTTCAGCACTTTTGGATATTTGACTCTGGACAGTTACGATAGTAAGTATTTCCCCACCAAAGGGGTTTATTTTGACGGAGATTTTCATTTATATTTATTTTCCAGCGATTATAACCACGATTTTTCAGAATATTCTATTGCTAAAGGCCGTGTAGGATATGCTGTTACCC
>JBAVQO010000242.1:0-1801 GCA_049694135.1 Gillisia sp.
TCTCTTTTTACTCAGAAAAAAGTGAAGAAAAATATTGCGATGACAGGAGAAATTACTTTGCGAGGTAAAGTTCTTCCTGTTGGAGGGATCAAGGAAAAAATCCTTGCGGCTAAAAGAGCCAGAGTAAAAGAAATTATTCTTTGCGAAGAAAACCGGCGTGATATTGATGAAATTAAAGAGGAATATCTAAAAGGCCTCACTTTTCATTACGTCCAGGATATGGGAGAAGTATTAAAATATGCCATTACCGATGAAAAGGTGAAAAACGCCAAAAAGCTTTAAGAAGTATAAAAGAAGGAAATTGATAAATCGGCCGGAAATTTTCCGGCTGATTTATTTTATGTAAAAAGACACTTTATCCGTAATTTCGGAACCTCATAAAAATTCCATGAAAAAAAAGATTACCATTGCTATAGACGGATTTTCTTCAACAGGTAAAAGCACCGTTGCCAAACAACTCGCCAGGTCATTGGGGTATATTTATGTAGACACTGGTGCAATGTATCGGGCGGTTACGCTATTCGCGATGCAGAATAATCTTATTTCGAAGGATTTTATCGATCAACAGAATCTGGTTAAAATTCTACATCAAGTGAATCTGAAATTTGTTTTTGATGAAAAATTGGGATATGCCGCTATTTATTTAAATGGAAAAAATGTAGAAAAAGAAATAAGAAGTCTCGAGGTCTCCCAGTTTGTGAGCAAAATCGCATCTATTTCAGAAGTACGACTAAAATTGGTGGCGCAACAACAGGAAATGGGAAAGGAGAAAGGCGTCGTAATGGACGGTCGTGATATTGGAACGGTGGTTTTTCCCGATGCCGAACTTAAACTTTTCATGACGGCATCGGCCATGGAACGAGCTAATCGACGGTTTAAGGAAATGCAGGCCCGGGGCGAGAAAGTGAATTTCGATGAGGTATTATTCAATGTGCAGGAGCGTGACCGCATAGATACTACCCGCGAAGATTCTCCTTTGGTAAAAAGCCACGATGCCATAGAAATCGATAATTCTCATTTAAATCTTCAGGAGCAATACGACAAGATTTTTTCGCTGGCACAGGAAAAAATTAATTCTGTACAATAAAAATCTACCATTAAATAAACAGGATATGAGTCAAAAACTTTCGCGTTCCTTGTTGTATTTAATGGCGATAGGAGCAGGGCTGGTTGTTGCCAACAATTACTATAATCAGCCTTTATTAAATCTAATAGCAAAAACTTTCGGGGTTTCCGAATCGCAGGTAAGCAATATTCCGTTGTTTACACAATTGGGGTATGCTTTTGGATTGCTGTTTATAATTCCTCTTGGCGATAAATTTCCGCGGAAGAAGCTTATTCTTATAGACTTTGTAGCCATTGTGGCTTCACTTTTATTTGCCGCAACAGCGAATTCCCTGCTAATCTTGATTATTTCGAGTTTCGTGATTGGATTTTCATCGGTAGTTCCACAGCTTTTTGTTCCCATGGCGGCTCAACTTTCTGACGATAAAAATAAAGGACATGCCATAGGAATCGTTATGAGTGGGTTGCTTATTGGTATTTTAGGTAGTAGACTCGTCAGCGGTTATGTAGGTGAATTTTTGGGTTGGAGAGCGATGTTTTATTTGGCAGCAGGAATCATGATTCTGTATTGGATTTTGCTGTTCTTCAAACTTCCGGAGCTTCAACCGAATTTCAAAGGTTCTTATTCTCAACTCATGAAATCTTTAGTGCATTATTTTAAAACCGAAAGTTCGGTACGACTGGCTGCATTGCGTGGCGGCCTGGGTTTTGCAGGCTTCAGTGCTTTTTGGACCAC
>JBAVQO010000243.1:0-1594 GCA_049694135.1 Gillisia sp.
GTGTTACCGAGGCGATTGAACTGGGTAAAAAATTACACGCCGCCTGTATTCACCCGGGCCTCGGAATAATTACCGGCGAAAATGTAAAACGTTCTAAAGATGCAGGATTTAGAGTGAATGTGTGGACGGTAAATGAACCGAAAGATATTGAAAGAATGAAAAGATTTGGTGTTGATGGTATTATTTCTGACTTTCCGGACAGGCTTTGAAGCTGAATTTTGAATGCTAAATTTTGAATCTTAAATTAAATGGAGTTTGATATTTTAATTGTGGGTGGTGGAGCGGCAGGATTCTTTACAGCCATAAATGCTGCGGAAAAAAATCCCGCGCTTAAAATCGCCATTCTGGAACGCGGAAAACAGGTGCTCGAAAAAGTGCGAATTTCGGGCGGAGGAAGGTGTAATGTAACTCACGCTCAATTTGTACCTTCAGAATTGGTAAAGAATTATCCGCGGGGCGAGAAGGAACTTCGTGGGCCATTTCACAGTTTTATGACCGGCGACACCATCGCCTGGTTCGAAAAACGGGGAATCGAATTAAAAACTGAAGAAGATGGAAGAATGTTCCCGATTTCAGATTCTTCCGAAAGCATCATTCAATGTTTCCTGGGGGAATGCGAGCGTTTAAAGATTCAGATCTTAAAAAATCAGTCCGTTCAATCTCTTCAGAAGAAAGATGAAAAATGGCAAATCAGAACCAGAACCGATGATTTTTTAGCTGAAAAGGTGCTACTAGCCACCGGGAGTAATCCAAAAATGTGGCAGTTTTGCGAAAAATTAGGTCATTCCATAGTTTCTGCAGTTCCTTCACTTTTCACCTTCAACATAAAAGATTCACGTATTCAGGATTTGCCCGGCATTGCAACGAATGCCGAAATCGAGGTGCTGGATTCTTCAGAAAAAATGATTTTTAACAGCGAAGGACCTCTACTTATAACGCACTGGGGAATGAGCGGTCCTGCCGTTCTAAAACTTTCTGCCTGGGGAGCCAGGGAATTGAATAAAATGAATTACCACTTCAGAATAAAGGTAAACTGGCTGCCGGGGGAAAACAGTGAAAAAGTTCTGGAAGATCTAAAAAGTTTGAAGTTCGACCATTCGAAACAGCAGGTTTCAAAATATTCCCAATTTGAATTACCTAAGCGACTGTGGCAAAATATTGTAACCGCGGCAGGAATACAGCCGGAGAAGATTTGGGCAGACATAAATAAAACAGATCTCCTGGGGCTGCGCCGGGAACTTACAACCGCCATTTTTGAAGTTCAGGGAAAAAGCACTTTTAAAGAAGAATTCGTGACTGCCGGCGGTCTTGACCTTAAAGAAATAGATTTTAAAACCTTTGAAAGCAAATTGCATAAGAATCTGTTTTTTGCGGGAGAAATCCTGAACATCGATGCGATTACAGGAGGTTTTAATTTTCAGAACGCGTGGACGGGAGGATATCTTGCCGCCCAGGCCATGAGCCGATAAAATGTATATTTGATTAAATTTTTGAGATGATGAAAGAAAAAGATTTTTACGCTCCCGATTTTGATGCGAAACCTTCCGGAAAAGTATCCTGGCAGGCTCCCAGCAATATCGCCCTTATAAAATAC
>JBAVQO010000244.1:0-11357 GCA_049694135.1 Gillisia sp.
AAAGTAGAAGCCGGTATCCCGGAAGATGATCCGCGTAACCCTGCAACCATTGCAGATAACGTGGGGGATAACGTGGGAGATGTTGCCGGAATGGGCGCCGACCTTTTTGGAAGTTACGTGGCTACCGTTTTGGCCGCTATGGTGCTTGGAAATTATGTAATAAAAGATATGGGTGGCAATATTGTGAATGAAGGATTTGGGGGAATTGGCCCCATTCTTTTACCTATGTCTATCGCCGGAATAGGAATTATTATTTCTATAATCGGAACTTTAATGGTAAAAATAACTTCCAACGAAGCCAAAGAAGCTCAGGTACAGAAAGCTTTAAACATCGGTAACTGGGCCTCGATAGGGTTGGTAGCCGTTGCGGCCTATTTTCTCGTAAAGTGGATGCTTCCGGAAAACACCATGACGATGGGATTTTTTGTAGGGGGGCACGAGGGATTTGAATATAAATC
This sequence comes from Gillisia sp., assembly GCA_049694135.1. Lineage (GTDB taxonomy): Bacteria > Bacteroidota > Bacteroidia > Flavobacteriales > Flavobacteriaceae > Gillisia. The sequence continues at coordinate 459 of JBAVQO010000244.1, forward strand.
CATTTCTTCTCTTCGGGTTTTCTTCGCCTGTTTATTAGGATTGGGAGTTGGCGGATTTATCTCGGCCGTTACCGAATATTATACCGGACTGGGTAAAAAACCGGTTTTAGCTATTGTTCAAAAATCCAGTACCGGTGCAGGAACCAACATTATTGCCGGTCTTGCTACCGGAATGATCTCTACCTTCGGATCTGTGTTATTATTTGCGGTGGCCATCTGGGCCTCCTATGCATTAGCCGGGTTCTACGGAGTGGCACTCGCCGCTTCAGCAATGATGTCTACCACGGCCATGCAACTGGCTATCGATGCCTTCGGGCCAATTTCTGATAATGCCGGAGGAATTGCTGAAATGAGTGAACTTCCTTCCGAAGTTAGGGAAAGGACTGATATTTTGGACTCTGTTGGAAACACTACGGCTGCAACCGGAAAAGGATTCGCGATCGCTTCGGCAGCGCTTACTTCCTTGGCTCTTTTTGCGGCTTACGTAACTTTTACCGGAATAGACGGGATCAATATTTTTAAGGCGCCTGTGCTTGCTATGTTGTTTGTGGGCGGGATGATTCCAGTGGTTTTCTCTGCTCTTGCAATGAATTCTGTAGGAAAGGCAGCTATGAAAATGGTGAACGAGGTCAGACGTCAATTTAAGGAGATTCCGGGGATCATGGAAGGAACCGGAAAACCTGAATACGATAAATGTGTTGCCATTTCTACCCAGGCCGCTTTAAAGGAAATGTTACTACCGGGTCTTTTAACCATAGGTTTTCCTATTGCCATTGTACTCTTACCCATGGTTTTTGGCTATGATAATCTTTTAATTGCCGAAATGTTGGGCGGTTACATGGCCGGAGTTACCGTGAGCGGTGTTCTGTGGGCAATTTTTCAGAATAACGCAGGAGGAGCCTGGGATAATGCTAAAAAATCTTTTGAAGCCGGAGTGATGATCAATGGTGAAATGACCTACAAAGGTTCCGAAGCTCACAAGGCTGCCGTTACCGGTGATACCGTTGGAGATCCGTTTAAAGATACGTCTGGCCCTTCTATGAATATCCTTATCAAACTTACCTGTTTAATCGGGCTGGTAATGGCTCCTATTTTAGGAGGACATACCGTAGATGCCATGCCTGTTGGAGAAAACAATGCTCCTGTTATTGAAAATGCCAGAACTTCCGAAGTTTCCAAACAGGTAGAAGTTCAAATGACTACCGAAGGTAACGAGACGGTGGCAACAGTTAAAATAATTACAACAGAGAACGGAGAAAGAAAAGTAACCACCAAAACTTTTAAAGGTTCCCGTGAAGAAGTAGAGCAAAAAATTAAAGATTTATAGGTTCTTATCTAAATTGATTTAATAAAAAAACCTCTCTGTAATTTTCAGGGAGGTTTTTGTTTTATAGAAATGTCTTTGCATTACTTTGCTTTTTCATTAAGTCGGTCTTCGGCCATTTCAGTCAACAAATCATCGGCATGATATTCTTCATCTAAAGTCTTCTGAAGTTTAGTCGCGATTTCATTATGCCCCAATTCTTTGGCGTATCTCACCAATGTTCCGTAACCTGAGATTTCATAATGTTCTGCACGTTGTGCTTCAGCAATAATACCCGCATCCATCACTTCTTTGTCTGCTTTTTCCTTCAGCCAGGAAGATGCTTCTTCTACGATCCCTTTCATCGCTTTACATTCTTCTCCCGAAGGTGTAATGTCTAATTCTTCACATATTTCTTCTAACCTTTTTTTGTGGTTTTTGGTTTCTTCCAAATGATCTTCGAAAGCCTTTTTCAGCTTTGAGTCATGGCTGTTCTTAATCAGGTCAGGTAATGCTTTAATCAGCTGCGATTCTGCGTTGTACAGGTCTTTTAGCTGATGTTCAAATAAATCTTCTAAACGTTTCATAATCTACTTTTTTTAAATGGTTAATAGTTGGTAAGCTAAGGCACAAAAATTAAAGGCAGGGTTAAATAAGTACTAATCTTATGTTTAAAAAGAACCGAAAAAGTGTTAATAGTTTGGTAATGATTAAGACATTTTTAACCAATATTTTAACGTAATATCAACTATATCAGCTTTTTATTTCTTTTAATTTTAGATGAACACAAAATTCTATAGTTATGACTAAAGATCACGGACCACAGATTAAGAACGATGAAAAGTATGAAGCTCTGCGAGATGAAGGAATGAGTGAAGAAAAAGCAGCACGAATTGCCAATACCAAAAATTCCGGAGAAAAAGGAGGGAAAGCCTCTCAGTATGAAGATCGTACCAAAGAAGAACTTTATAAAGAGGCCGAGAAAATAGGCATAGAAGGCAGGAGTAAGATGGACAAAAAGGAGTTAATCAAAGCGCTACGCAATCATTAATTCAAAAAACTCGAAATTATGAGATCAATCTGGAATGGCTCCATAAGCTTTGGGCTGGTTTCCATCCCCATAAAATTGTATTCTGCTTCCGAAGAAAAAAAATTGGATCTGGATATGTTGGATAAACATGACAATGCCAGGATTCGATATAAAAGAGTGAATGAAGATACGGGAAAAGAGGTGGAATGGAAGGATATTGTTAAAGGGTACAAACAGGATGATTCTTATATTATTCTTGAAAAAGAAGATTTTGATCAGGCTAATGTAAAAAAAAGCCGCACGATTGATATTGAAGAGTTTATAGATGAAGAGGAAGTGGCTGATGTTCTATTTAAAAAACCTTATTTTTTAGAGCCGCAAAAAGAAGCGGGTAAATCTTATAACCTGTTGCTGAATGCCTTAAAAAAAACCGGTAAACTCGGGGTAGCTACTTTTGTAATGCGCCAAAAAGAGCACCTAAGTCTTATTGGTGTTTACCAGGGAGCACTGGTTTTACACGTAATTCGTTTTGCAGATGAAATAAGAGATCCTTCAGATCTAAAACTGCCTACCGCCAAGGTTGAAAAAAAACAAGTAGACATGGCTATTTCACTTATCGAACAATACACTACGAAGTTCGAGTTCGAAAAATATAAGGATGTATATAATGATCAGCTTTTAAAAATCATCAAGAACAAAACCGCCGGTAAAAAACCTAAAACCGAAAAATTCGAATCTAAAGCTACTCCTGCTAAAGATTTAATGGCGCAGCTTAAAGCGAGCCTCGATAAAAAGAAAAAAGCTAAAGCTTCCTAAGGATGGGACTGAGCGATTATAAACAGAAGCGAAACTTCAAAAATACCCCCGAACCAGGCGCAGAGAACAGTCAAGAAAACTCCTATCGCTTCGTGATTCAGAGGCATGATGCCACACGTTTACATTACGATTTGCGACTGGAAATGGAGGGGGTATTAAAAAGCTGGGCGGTGCCAAAGGGACCTTCCATGAATCCTAATGACAAGCGGCTGGCGATAAATACGGAAGATCACCCTGTAAAATATCTTTTTTTTGAAGGAACTATCCCAAAGGGCAATTATGGCGCTGGAGAAATGAACATCTGGGATACCGGCACCTACAAAATTTCGGAAAGTTCCAGCGAAAAAGATCCTGTACGGCATTATAAGCGCGGGAATATGAAAATAACCTTTCAGGGAGAGAAAATAAAAGGAGATTTTGCCCTGGTGCACACCCAAAATGGAAAAGAAAAAAATCAGTGGCTGTTAATAAAAAAGAAAGATCAGTTTTCAACCGATCTTGGATACGATGCCGAAGTCTTTTCTGCACACAGGAGTAAAAATTCCTCAACTTCAATTTCTGTTTCAGACTTTGTACCGCCCATGCTGGCGACCGCAACAAAAAAAATATTTAACGATCCCAATTGGATCTATGAACTGAAATGGGATGGTTACCGGATGTTGAGCAATATTGAAAGTGGAAACGTGAAGCTATTTTCAAGAAAGGGCATTTCCTTCAATAAAAAATTTTCCGAAATTTTAACTGATCTGGAACAAATTCCTTACGATGTAATACTGGATGGGGAAGTGGTGGTTCTGGGCAAGAATGGAAAACCCCAATTTCAGGCACTTCAGAATTATGGTTCCAATACGAGCGGAGACCTAAGGTATTACGTTTTTGATTTGCTGTACCTTAACGGCCATAGTACAATGCAGCTTTCGGTGGTGGAAAGAAAAAGCCTGCTTCCAGACATTCTTGAAGGACTCGAAAAAACCATTTACTGCGATCATATTGAAGGAATGGGTACTGCGTTTTACAAAAAAGCCATAGATCAGGGAATGGAAGGCGTGATCGCTAAAAAAGCAGATTCTGAATATTCTCCCGGATACCGCAGTGAAAAATGGCTAAAGATAAAGACCGTGGAAAGCCAGGAGGCAATTTTGTGTGGTTATACAGATTCCAAAACCGGGGGTTCTCCTTTTGGATCCCTTATTCTTGGAATGCATAAAGAAGGACAGCTGGTATATATTGGAAACTGTGGCTCCGGATTCTCTGCTTCTGAAAAAAAAGAATTGCTGAAGAAACTGAAAGCGCTGGAAACCGATGAGAATCCCTTCGATGAAAATCCGGACCTTAAAGGTCGTAAACCTTACTGGGTGAAACCGGAACTGATTGGGGAAGTGAAATTTTCAGAATGGACCAAAGGCGGTCATCTCAGGCATCCGGTTTTTAAAGGCTTAAGGGAAGATAAAAATACCCAGGAAATCAAAAAAGAAAAAAAAGTAGCAGCTCCTGTGGCCTCTTCCTCTTCCTCTTCTCTCCTGGAAGTAGGTGGCATACAGGTGCCCATCAGCAATCTCGAAAAAGTGTATTGGCCGGATTCGGGGCTAAGAAAGTACGATCTGATAGACTATTATTTGAAGGTTTCCGAGACTATGATGCCTTACCTGAAAGACCGCCCGCAGAATCTTCACCGGCATCCCAATGGCATTAATTCCGACGGATTTTTTCAAAAGGATAACGAAGATCTGCCGGATTGGGTGGAAACAGCCGAAATTCATTCAACTTCTTCAAAAAAGGTAATAAATTATCTGGTTTGTCAAAATGAAGCGACACTCTTGTATATGGCCAATTTGGGCTGTATAGAAATAAATCCGTGGAACTCCAGGCTGCAGCATCTTGATAATCCTACCTATACGGTTATCGACCTGGATCCTTCAGAAAACAACACTTTTGAAGAAGTAATAACCGTAGCCCAGGCGGCCAAAGAGGTGCTGGACATGGCGGGAATAGAGGGCTATTGTAAGACTTCCGGCTCAAGCGGGCTGCATATTTACATTCCTTTAAATGAAGAATATACTTTTGATGAAGCCAGGGATTTTACGAAGTTATTGTGTTACTACGTTCGGGAAATGACTTCTGAAATTACCACTTTAGAGCGTAATTTAAGAAAGCGGGGAAAAGATAAAATTTACCTGGATTATTTACAAAACAGGCGCGGACAAACACTTGCTGCTCCTTACTGTGTGAGGCCAAAAAAAGGGGCAACAGTTTCCGCGCCACTTTTTTGGAAAGAAGTAAAAAGCGGATTAAAAATAGCCGATTTTAATATCGAAACCATGCCGGAAAGAATCGATGAAATTTCAGATATTTTTACTCCGGTGCTGGAAAAAGGTATAAACATGGAAGCAGCTCTGGAAAAATTGAATCAGGGCTAGGGAATTTTATTCGAAAATAACCTGCTTTTGGGTAGCGGGGATCTTTATTATATGGAAAGGCTGAGTCATAACCTGAGTCACAAAACCGGCGGGTGAAATTTTTCGAATTTTTACCACAAGCGCCTTATCCTTATCAAAAACTTTTTCTATCGTAATATCGTAGCCGCCCGAATTTTCCACTTTATCGAAAACGGCTAACACTGTAAATTTAGTAAAATCAATATCGGTTTGGGTAAAAGAATCACTTACCTGGTTTACCGAATTCATCTTTTTAATAAGCTCATTCCAGCTTTCAGAATCTCTAATCACCAGATTTTGCTCAGGAATTTCTTCCTCTCCGTTTCCATATAAAATGTCTTTCGCAATAAGAGTGGTTTTTACAGGATCGCCTGGAAAGTCATGCGTGGAGCATCCCAGTACAGAAATGAGCAAAATGAAAAAAGATGTTTTCATTTTCGTGGAATTAAAAGCTGTGACTGTGTTCTTTGGTTTGGTTTAAAGGCTCTTTTCTGGGCATGGTGTTAAAAATATGATCCCAGAGAGGCGAAGAAACTCCAAAAGCACGATCGGGCTCCCGATAATGATGGATACTGTGATGGTGCCATAAAATCTTCAGAAAATTATTGGGAACTTTAAATGCATGAACCGAATAATGAACGCCTAAATAGGCCGTGTATCCCATTAAAAATCCGGCTAAAAATCCAAAGGCATAATCACCCATGATGCTTCTGTAAAGCAGAAAGAAAATGGTGGCTAAAATGAGGCTGATTATCGGCGGCATGGCAAGCCGGTCCTTGTCTTTTGGATAATCATGGTGTACGCCGTGCATAGTGTATACGAACTTTTCCCTTTTCGGGGAAGTTACCGGCAGGTGATATAAATATCTGTGCATAAGATATTCTATCAAAGTAAAAAAGAAGAAACCGCCAATAAACAACAGGGCCATTCCCGGCACCTGAAAACCTTTTTCTACCATTCCGTAATAAATAAGGCAGGCAGAAATCACCGTAAATATGATTAGCGGTAACGAAATATGGGTTCTGGTGAGTCTTTCCAGAAAAGGATTTTTCATCAAGGTGGCAGAACCTTTATGTTTTGGTCGTTTAGGTGCTGTGTTCATTTTAAATCTCCTTTAAAATAATCCGTGCAATTCGGCATCAATTTTTGTTATGATATCGCCTAAATCTTCGGGATTATCTACAAAATTAGTATTGTCTACATCTATGATCAATAAGTTGCCTTTGTTGTAATCATGAACCCAGGCTTCGTATCGTTCATTCAACCTGCTAAGATAATCAATAGAGATGGAATTTTCGTATTCCCGGCCTCTCTTATGAATTTGTGCCACCAAATTTGGGATGCTGCTTCTTAGGTAAATAAGCAAATCCGGGCCACTCACCACGCTTTCCATCAGGTCGAAAAGAGAGCGGTAATTTTCATAATCCCGGTTAGGCATAAGACCCATCGCGTGCAGGTTGGGAGCAAAAATATGAGCATCTTCATAAATGGTACGGTCCTGAATAATATTCTTCCCGCTTTCCCTGATCTGAAGAATCTGTCTGAACCTGCTGTTCAGGAAATAAATCTGAAGATTGAAAGACCATCTCTCCATTTTGTTATAAAAATCTTCCAGGTATGGATTTTCAAGAACATCTTCAAACTGGGGTTCCCATTTATAATGTTTGGCCAGTAATTTGGTAAGGGTGGTTTTTCCTGCCCCTATATTTCCCGCAATAGCTACATGCATATTTTATCTTTTTCGGCTGGTGATATTGAAGTTATTTATATACGTTGAATGAGAGTAAATATACAAGTTTTCAAATAAAACCCCGGTAGTTTTTTTAATCTTAAACTTAAAAATATCAAACCTACTCCAGGGCTTCAAAAGTGTTAAAATCTGGTTATAATTTGTCTTCCACATCTTCTGAATTTTATATTATAAAGTATCTTTAAAAAAAATCCATGAAAGTTTTAGGATTTATTCTGATGGTCTTTTTGGTGGGCTGTGCTAAAGACGCTCCCGGCGATGTTATGCTTTCTTCAGATGTTCTTAATATTCCGGGAACACACTTTTCTGCCAGCAATAACACTTTCGAAAAAACCTACACCAAATTTACAGACAGTTTAAAACAACAGGATTCTTTGCAGATTATTGCTGAAGTAGATCACGCTGCAAATGCCAGAGCGGTAGGAAGAGTGCTTAACCCTAACAGGGTTATATTTTTTTCTGATGCTTCCCTGGCTGCTGAAATTCTTCAGAAAAACCAGTTATCTGCACTGGATTTGCCGGTAAAGGTGTTGTTTTTCCAAAATCCGAACGGCGTAACTTTTGCCCTTTACAACAGTGTTAATTATATGGATTCCCGGTACGGGTTAGAAGGAATTCCTGCCTTGACTTCTCTTGATAGTGAAATACAAAAACTGGTAAAATCTGCTACCAGTGCGATTATAAAACAATCGGTAAACAATAATGCAGAGTTAGAAGAGGGAATTATTACGAAAGAGAGCGCTAAAACTTTTGGCGAAACCTATACAGATCTTAAAAATGCCATTTCTTCTTATCAGGATTTTGACTTAATAGCAGAAGTAAATCACACGGCAAAGGCTGCCGAACAAGGATTAACTCTTCGACCTACCATTACTTTTATCATCAGCAATCCTACCCTGGGAACCGCTTTGATTCAAAATTCACAAACGGCAGGACTTGACCTTCCGGAAAAAATAGTATTGTGGCAGGATAAAGACAGTATCGTGAAGGTTTCTTATAACGATCCGGCTTATCTGAAGACGCGGCATTCTATTACAAATTCTTCGGAAGAGATTACGCAGTTTTCAACACTATTAGACAGTATTACCAGTAAAGCGGTTTCGCAGTAATTATTTTTCCTCTTTCGCCGTTACAGGAATGCACAAAAGGGGGATTCTGCCATTTTTAAGCAGCTCGAGCGAAACATTTTCGGAGAGCAGATCGTGAAAAAAGCTGTGTTTGTGGGTACCCACGATAAGCAGATCTGCTTTTAATTTTTCAGCCTCGGCAATTACCGTTTCTACGGTAGATCCCTGTATCAAAAGAGCTTCCGATTCTAAATCGCGATCTGTGAGAGTTTGGCTAATCTTCTGAAGCTTTTTATGTTCTTCTTTCATCTCACTGGCCTTAAAATCTCTTATATATTGCGGACCCGCTTCAAAACCAACAAAATCAGGATCCGGAGCTTCTACGTGGATTACCCAGATCTTTGAATTGAATTTTTTCCCGATTCCTTCAGCATAGCTGATTAACTCATCTAGTACATCGTTAAAATCTATCGCTACAACAATATTTTTAATGTTTTTCATAATTCCGTTTTAGTATCCTTTTTCTTTCTGAATAACATTTTTTAAGGGTTTTCCTGCTTTCATTCGGTGGTAGTTATCTGCTATCTGTGCAGTTGCAGAAGTAGGATTGGTTACACTGGCCACATGCGGGCTGACCTGGATTTTAGGATGTTTCCAGAAAGGGTGTTCCTGCGGCAAAGGTTCTTTTTTAAAAACATCGAGGCTGGCACCGGCTAAATGGCCCTTTTCAATCATTTCTATTAGATCATGTTCAACCAGATGCTCTCCCCGGGCGACATTTATAAGATAAGCGCCTTTAGGTAATTTCGCGAACAGTTCCTTGTTCAGAATGTTTTCTGTTTCTCTCGTTAGAGGTAATAAACACACGAGAATGTTGGATTCTGACAAAAATTTATGGAGTTGGTGTTCTCCGTAAAAGCTTTTTATAGGATTGTTTTTTGAAGGAGTTCGAGACCATCCCGATACATGGAAGCCGTTTTTTACCAATGTTTTTCCCACGGCGGTTCCCAAAACGCCCAATCCCATGATTCCAATTTTTGTGTCTTCTGTCCGAGCATAGGATTTCGGGCTCCAGGCTTTGGTCGTTCGGTACGGGGCTAAATTTCTGAGGTATTCAAGGATCAGTGCCAGTACAAAAACACTCATATCTGCCGACAGTTGTTCGTCTACTACTCGTGTGATCTGTATGTTCTGCGGAAGATCAGGATCACTTGTAATATGATCTACCCCTGCGCCCATTGAAGCCACTACTTTTAAATTGGGATAATTTCTGAAGATGCCACGAGGATGTTTCCAGGTTACCGCATATTCCACGGCTCGGGCATCGGCTACTTCAGGAAAAGTATCAATGCGGGTTTCGGGTAATTGTTGTCTCAATTCCCTTTGCCAATCCGTAGGGTCCTTATGCGGGCATACAAGTAAAACAGACATGATATAATTAATTTACGAAAGCACTATAACCAGTTATGGCGCGGCCAACGATTAAAGAATTTATTTCCTTGGTTCCTTCGTAGCTATAAATGGCCTCTGCATCTGCCACGAATCTTGCCACATCATACTCCAGTAAAATTCCGTTGCCGCCCATAACTTCGCGGGCGCGGCCAACGATATCTCTGGTTCTCATACTGCAGTAAACTTTAGCCAGCGAGGCATGTTCATCTGTGAGTCGCCCTTCGTCCTGTAATTCGGAAAGCCGAAAAACCATGGTTTGCATGGCGGTAAGGTTAGAAAGCATTTCTACTAAATGATTCTGAATTAACTGGTAAGAAGCAATAGGTCTTCCAAATTGTTCGCGTTTTTTGGTGTATTTTAAGGCGCTTTCGTAAGCCCCGCGTGCACATCCTACAGCCTGCCAGGCAACTCCGGCCCGGGTCATTTGTAAAACTTTGGCTGTGTCCTTAAAGGAATCGGCATGTTTAAGTCTGTCGCTTTCGGGAATTTTGCAATCTGTAAGAGTTATTAAGGCATTTTGCACGATTCGCAATGCCATTTTATCTTCTATTTTTTCGGCCTTAAAACCAGGGTTTTCTTTACGTACTAAAAATCCTTTTACCCTGTTGGTATCTTCATCTCTGGCCCAGATTACTATTACATCTGCAAAAGTGGCATTTCCAATCCATTTTTTTTGTCCGTTTAAAACCCAGTTTTCGCCATCGAATTTGCAGCGTGTTTCCATTCCGCCGGCAACGGCCGATCCTACGTTGGGTTCTGTAAGTCCGAAGGCGCCTATTTTTTCGAGTTTTTGCATTTGCGGCAGCCATTCTTCTTTTTGTGCTTCACTTCCGCATAAGTAAATAGATCCCATAGCCAGTCCGCTATGAACGCCAAAAAAAGTTGAAATGGAAACATCTACCCGGGCCATTTCCTGGGCCAGAATGCCTTCCATTAAAAAAGGAAGATTCGGACAACCGTAGCCTTCATAAGGGATACCTACAATGTTCAGGGTTTTGAATTTTTCAATTATTTCAAAAGGAAATTTTGCTCGGTTCCAATAATCA
>JBAVQO010000245.1:0-4514 GCA_049694135.1 Gillisia sp.
GTGGATTTTCCGGCGCCAATTACTAAGATGTGTCGCATAATATTTAAAAATCTTGGTTAATTTTGTTTGTTATAGTAACGAATGTAAGTAATAGTTTACACTAAAAAAATTATAGTATGCAGCGAAAATTATATATTACCGGCTTTCTTTTTGGACTAATTGCTATAGTTTTAGGGGCTTTTGCCACCCACGGATTAAAACCCCTGATTTCAGAAAATTCTGCGGCCGTTTTTGAAACCGGGGTGCGATACCATATGTATCACGCTTTATTGCTTGTGTTGCTGGGGAATGTTAAGAACTTTCAAAATAAACAGGCAACCTGGATCTATTATTTGTTAATTTTTGGCGTGATTTTATTTTCGGGTTCTATTTATTTATTGGCAATAAATTCTCTAACCTCCTTTGATTTCACTGTTATTGCACTTCTTACCCCGCTGGGTGGCACTCTGTTAATACTGGCGTGGTTGCTATTGATCTTTCGATTCAGTAAGTTAAAAAATAAATAAATCGGCGGGTTCTTAAGGGCTATAAAAATAAGATTATCTACTTTTGTTGTTCTAAACAAACACACAAAATCAAATTTCTATGTTGGCAAACAACCAAATTACGAAAACGATTTCGCTAGAACCTTATGGAATAAAAAACGCCAGAGCACATTACCAGCTTCCGCCGGAAGAATTACAGCATATAACTGTCAATAATAACATGGGGGTGGAAACTACTTCAGGCACTTTGGCGGTGAATACCGGTAAATATACAGGCCGCTGTCCTAAGGACCGATTTTTAGTAAAAGATGATATCACTAAAGATAAAGTCTGGTGGGGAGATATAAACATTCCTTTCGATCCCGAGAAATTCGACGCCCTTTATACCAAGGTGGTAAATTATCTTTCTGAAAAAGAAGTCTATGTGCGGGATGCTTATGCCTGTGCCGATGAAAATTACCGATTGAACATTCGCGTGATAAATGAATATCCATGGTCTAATATGTTTGCCTATAATATGTTCCTCCGCCCGGATGGAGATGAACTGGATAATTTTAAGGAAGACTGGACGATTGTAAATGCCCCCGGTTTCCAGGCTGATGCGGAAATAGATGGAACCCGACAGGAAAACTTCGCAATCCTGAATTTTACGCGAAAAATTGCACTTATTGGTGGCACTGGATATACAGGAGAAATTAAAAAAGGAATTTTCTCTGCACTTAATTTTATTTTACCCGTGTACAAAGATTGTTTTCCTATGCACTGTTCAGCTAATATTGGGGAAGGTGGAGACACCGCCATATTTTTTGGACTTTCCGGTACAGGGAAAACCACATTGTCTGCAGACCCTTCAAGAAAACTTATCGGGGATGATGAACATGGCTGGACCAAAGAAAATACCATTTTTAATTTTGAAGGAGGTTGTTATGCTAAAGTCATTAATCTTTCCGAAGAAAATGAACCTGATATTTTTAATGCCATTAAGCCGGGAGCTATCCTGGAAAACGTTATTATAGATGAAAATGGGGAAGTGGATTTCACCAAAACCTCCATTACACCCAATACGCGGGTAAGTTATCCTATAAATCATATTCAGAATATCGCGGTTCCGTCTATAGGTAAGAATCCAAAAAATATTTTCTTTTTAACCGCAGATGCTTTTGGAGTTTTGCCTCCTATCAGCAAACTTACGCCGGGACAGGCTGCCTATCATTTTACCAGTGGTTATACTGCTAAAGTGGCCGGGACAGAGGCAGGAATAGATGAGCCGCAGCCAAGTTTTTCAGCTTGTTTTGGCGCTCCCTTTATGCCTTTGCATCCCACGGAATACGCTAAGATGTTAAGCAGGAAAATGAAAGAAAACAACGTGAATGTGTGGTTGGTAAATACAGGTTGGACAGGCGGATCTTATGGTACAGGTAGCAGAATGAAGCTGAAGTACACCCGTGCGATGATAAATGCGGCTTTAAAAGGCGATTTACAACAAGTAGAATATACCACCCATCCTGTTTTTGGTTTAAAAATGCCTGTTGAATGTGAGAATGTTCCAACAGAAGTGCTTAATCCTCGTGATACCTGGGAAGATAAAGATGCTTACGATGCGAAGGCTAAAAAGTTAGCAGCATCTTTTAAAGACAACTTCAAAAAATTTGAAGATAATGCCAACAGGGAAATTCTTGAGGGAGGCCCGGTGATTTAATCAGTGGTTAAACAAAAAGAAAAAGCCGGTAATTCAGAATGAATTACCGGCTTTTCTCATTAAAAAATAGAAGGTTTCTTTTATTTTTTATTTTCTTCAGAAATGTATTTCTTAAGCGCCATGGTCATGGATGGAGTTTCGGGAGTGGGAGCTTTAATATTCACTGTAAGACCATGAGCTTTGGCTGCTTTAATGGTGGTGTTGCCAAAAACGGCTATTTTAGTATCTTTTTGTTCAAAATCAGGAAAATTTTCAAAGAGCGATTTTATTCCGCTAGGGCTAAAAAACACGAGGATGTCGTAATACACATCCCGCAGGTGAGAAAGATCGCTCACCACTGTACGGTAAAAAACCCCTTTTTTCCAATCTACTCCAAGTTTATTCAACGTTTTTGGAATATCCGGCTTCAACATATCTGAAGAAGGCAGCAGGAATTTTTCATTTTTATATTTCTTAATATAGGGGGCGAGTTCTGCAAACGTTCGCTTTCCTACGTAGATCTTTCGCTTTCGGTACACCACATATTTCTGAAGATAATAAGCAACGGCTTCGCTTAAGCAAAAGTATTTAAGAGTGTCTGGCACTTTATAACGCATTTCATCTGCGATCCTAAAATAATGATCTACAGAATTTCTACTGGTAAGAATGATGGCAGAATATTTTGTAAGATCAATCTTTTGCTGCCGCACATCTTTAGAGGAAACCCCTTCTACATGTATAAAGGGAATGAAATCAATTTTTACTTTTTGTTTTTCCTCTAACTCAGAGTAAGGTGAATTCTCCATCTTAGGTTCTGGTTGAGAAATCAAAATTGTTTTCACTTTCATATATAAAAGAATTTTTTAAATCTTAGTTTATTGTAACGAGCTTATACAAAATAACATAAGGGGTAATTTCGAGAGCGCAAAGGTACAAAATAAAATAGAACCAATTATGCGAAACCACTACTTGATTTTTCTTCAGGATCCTGAAATATGCTCCCAGCCATGCTACAAGCAGTATCCCACCCATAGCATAAAAGAGGTAAGGATCGGGATTGGCAATATATACCAACGAAATTGAAATTGGCAATAACAGGACCGACAGGTAATTCCTGAAGGTATGCTTTTGAAAAAGATATCCTTCCATGGCTTCATCTATATCAAAAACATTCGCAATAATTTTTTCTACGGTAATTTTTAGCAATACAAAAAATCCGTAGCCGGTAAAAATCCTTAAAAAAAGGATTCCGGTTTTGTCGGGAGCTACATCTGTAAAAGACCGGTATATCAAAAAAAGAAAAAGAGAAATGCTTAACAAATGTACAATCAGCATCACCACATTAAATCCAAAAAGGGCTTTATGCTCCCGGTTTTTAATAACAAGGAATTTGCCCGAGGAGATCAATGCAAGAAAATCTTCGAACCGGTTTTGGTAGAGTTGCCTTGCTCCCACCAGCAGTACCAGCATAAGCAAAATAATAAGCGTGGGCAAATCGTTTGAAATGCTAATTCTTTCAATGGCTTCCAAGACACATAATTTTTACAAAGGTATAATTATTAGCGTTAAATCTTGAATACAAAATGAAGTTGCTAAGCACAAAAATAGTTACATTTGCTCAAAATTTTAGGCATGTCGAATGGGATAATTATTATACCCACCTACAATGAAATTGAGAATATTGAGCGGTTAATAAGGAATATTTTTTCTTTGCAGCGCAAATTTCATATTTTGGTGGTCGATGATAATTCTCCCGATCATACCGCAGCGAAAGTAAAGGCTCTGCAAACCGAATTTTTTGGAGCCTTGTTCCTGGAAGAGCGGCCCGGAAAAGCGGGATTGGGAACTGCATATATTCACGGTTTCAGATGGGCGCTTGCACAGGGATATTCATATGTGTTTGAAATGGATGCAGATTTTTCGCATAACCCCAACGATCTTATACGCCTGTACAATACCTGCTCCAGGAATGGTGCCGATGTTGCCATTGGATCGCGGTATGTTACCGGAGTGAACGTAATAAATTGGCCTATGAGTAGGGTACTAATGTCCTGGATGGCTTCAAAATATGTTCGGTTTATTACCGGGATGGACATTCACGATACTACGGCCGGATTTGTTTGTTATAAAAGAACGGTGCTTGAGAAAATAAATTTGAATAAAATACAGTTTGTAGGATACGCTTTTCAGATAGAAATGAAGTTTAAAGCCTACCTGCTAAATTTTAATATTCAGGAGATTCCTGTAATTTTTACCGATAGAACCAAAGGAACTTCAAAAATGAGCAGCGGTATAATTTCTGAAGCTATTTTTGGAGTAATTAATATGAAATTTAAAAGTCTGTTTAGAAG
>JBAVQO010000246.1:0-5767 GCA_049694135.1 Gillisia sp.
ACCCAGGGTAGCATTAACCTTGGTTACGTTTTTATCGAAATATTTTGCGACTGCGGTTGCAGATTGATCTACTGCCTGCAGCGCTCGCAGTAGCGGAGTTTTATAATCAAGCGCTTCCCCGGTATAGGAAACAAAAACTGTGGGAATACACAAGGTGGTTCCATAGATAAAAGCGGGAGAAGTGGGGTCCCAGGCGGTGTAACCGCGAGCTTCAAAAGTGTTTCTTATTCCACCACTCGGAAAACTGGAAGCATCGGGTTCCTGCTGCACTAATTGGCTGCCTCCAAACTTTTCGATGGCAAGACCATCGCCAATAGTCTCGAAAAAAGCATCGTGCTTTTCTGCCGTAGAACCTGTTAGCGGCTGAAACCAGTGAGTATAATGAGTTACACCTTTAGCAATTGCCCATTCTTTCATTCCTGTTGAAATATGGTCTGCTACAACACGACTTATTTTCGACCCTGTTTTTGAAGCATCCATAACACTGTTATAGGCTTCTTTGGTAAGGAACTGTCGCATTACAGTTTCATTAAAAACATTTTGTCCAAACAATTCAGACCTTCTTTCGGTTTCATCGATTTTTACAGCCTGCCGGTTTAAGGTTTCTTTTAAAGCTTGAAAGCGTAATATTGCCATAATGGTAGAGGATTTTAATATTAAAGGCACAAATATACATGTTTTTTAAAAACAGACCCCTCAAATTAGAGGGGTATTATTAATAAAATATATAAATTTTTTTAACTCACCCCCTTTATTTTTTCAAGAAAGCCAATCCAACAAAAATTGCGTAAGCCACAAAAAGAATAACTCCTTTATAGCGGCTCAATTCCAGCTTACGGGGAAGAAAAGCCAGAGGAATGAGTACCACTGCGAAACCTATCATCCACCACATATCATTGGTTAGAAGCTCCTGAGATTTCAGCGCAATTGGCCGAATTATGGACGTTATACCCAAAACTGATGCTATATTAAAAATATTGGAACCTATCAGGTTTCCCAGGGAAAGGGCCTTTTCCTTTTTTAAAGCAGCCGTCACAGAAGCGGCAAGTTCGGGTACACTCGTTCCAACAGCAATCATGGTAATGGAAATAACTCTTTCACTCACACCTAACATTTCCGCTATGTCCACCGCGCCGGTTACCAATAATTCTGAACCGCCCCATAAAGCCGCTCCCCCTATAATAAGCCATACTATCATTTTGAAATTGGAAACCGTTCTAAGCGATTCATCTACTCCTTCCATTTTTTTATGCTCCCGCCGCGAGCGCCTTATAAGGAAAAACAGATAAATACCAATAAGTATTAAAAAAATAAATCCTTCAGGACGGGATATCTCATTTCCACTTTTCAGAAAAAAATAGAGCAGGACAGAGAAAAAAACAAGCAC
This sequence comes from Gillisia sp., assembly GCA_049694135.1. GTDB lineage: Bacteria > Bacteroidota > Bacteroidia > Flavobacteriales > Flavobacteriaceae > Gillisia. Next base: position 1,388 of record JBAVQO010000246.1, read on the forward strand.
ATGCCAATTGAATTTATAGAAATCCCTGTCGATAATCAACGGCGAAATAATGGCCGTGATCCCAAGAACCAAACCAATGTTGGCGATGTTAGAGCCAATGATGTTTCCCAAAGAGATATCAGAAAAGCCATTAAGTGCCGCCTGCAAACTCACCAGCATCTCGGGAGCAGAGGTGGCAAACGAAACCACGGTTAACCCAATGACCATTTTTGACAACTTTAACCGGAAAGAAAGCACCACCGAAGACCTTACCAGGTATTCCCCTCCTATTACCAACAACCCAAACCCCAATAAGATGAAAACTACACTCATAAATTCGCTTTTTGCGAAGATAAAGAATCCGCAACTCTTCATTAAGTTCAAAAAGAAAACTATGAAAATAGTTTAATAACTATTTTTTTAGGTATATTTACAAAATCAACATTGGAAATATGGAAAAACTCACCAACAAAGAAGAAGAGATCATGCACATCCTTTGGGATCTTCAAAAGGCATTTGTAAAAGATGTCCTTGCCGAGATTCCGCAAGAAAATCTGCATTATAACACCGTTTCCACAATTATCAGGAACCTGGAAGACAAAGGTTTTGTATCTCATAAAGCCTACGGAAAAACGCATCAATATTTTCCGGTGGTTAGCAAAGAAGTTTACCGAAAGCAGTTTATGAATACCGCTACCAAAAAATTCTTTGACAACTCCTATAAAAATGTGGTGTCTTTTTTCGCAAAAGAAGAAAAAATAAGTGCTCAGGAATTACGGGAAATCCTTGAAATTATTGAAAAAAGAGAAAAGTAATGGAAGACATATTGATATATCTCACCAAAAGTTCAGGATTGCTACTGCTGTTTTACCTGTGCTACCTCCTGCTTCGGAAAGACAACAATTTCTATATAAAACGAAAATACTTGCTGGCAGGAATTTTGACTTCAGCAATTCTTCCGGCCATTTATTTAACCAGAAATATTTACGTCGATGCAGTTCCGGAAGCCTTCAATTTTGTTGATTCCGACGCTGCAACTCCCAAAATTCTACAGGAAGATCATTTTTCCTGGAGCAGCTTTCTTTTGATCATCTACTTCAGCGGAGTTATAATGATGTTATTCCGCCTCTTCATTCAGCTTTTTTCGCTCTTCAGGATCATTTCTGAAGGTAGAACTGAAAAAATAAAGAAAAACATCCTGGTTGAAGTACAAAAAGAGATAGCTCCTTTCTCTTTTCTGAATTATATTGTTTTCAACCCCAACTTACACAGCGAAAAAGATCTTCAGCATATCCTGAAACATGAAAAAGTACATACCAAACAATGGCATTCTGCCGATGTGATCTTGTCTAATCTTAATCTCGTGTTCCAATGGTTTAATCCCATTGCCTGGCTCTACAATAAAAGCCTGCAGGAAAACCTGGAATTTATTGCCGATGCCGAAGCGGTAAAGTCTGCAGCGAGTAAAAAAGAATATCAAAAAGCACTGGTACAAATTTCTGTGAAGAATTTTCAGCCGGAACTCACCACTAATTTTTATCAATCATTTATCAAAAAACGAATCATTATGCTTAACAAAAATGGAAATTCACGACACACCGGCTGGAAAATCCAGCTTATTCTTCCGGTTCTTATAGCTTTTATGTTAGTATTTAATGTAAAGACTGTGGCGCAAATTCAAAATTCCACGCCTACCGGTTATGCACAGGATTCTGCCAAAGACAAAGTGCAAATCACCGCCACAATCACCAGGACCAGCACTAAAAATTCTTTGGAAAAGATTGAGGAAATTTTTAAAAGACGAGGGATCGAATTGACTTTTGAAGATCTTCAATACTCTCCCGAAGGAATATTAACGGCAATTACGGCAAGGTTTCAGAATAAAAAAACCGGGCAGAGTGGAATTTTCACGAAGAATAAAACTACAGGAATACCTTCTTTTGAAGTCTATGTAAACGACAAAAATGAAACAGGATTTAGAACGGTAAAAGAAGAATCCGACCCCACAAGTGCAGTAATGTACAGAGACCAATCGAAAATTGGAGATCATCCACTTTATATTCTAAACGGGAAAATCTATTCAGACAAAGATTTAAAGGGAAGAACTATTAAATCTGCTGAAACTATTGAAGTTTTAATTCCGGAATACGCCGTTAAGAAGTATGGAATTAAAGGAAAAGATGGTGCTATCATCATAAAAAATGGGGAAATAATGGAAGATGGCACCGTTGCTTATTCCAGCAAAAAGAAAGGAGAGTATCCCGAATCGAATTTTGTTTCGATAGATGATGAAGGAAAGCCAGTTTTTATCCATATTAATAAAAGTACCGTTACCTATGAAAGTAAGGGTTCAGGAAATGTATCAAAAAACAGCGATTCCGATTGGGCAGAAAGAGCAGTAGGAAACGAAGATTTCTATCCCAGCAGTACCGGAAGCACAACCAACCTCACCGTCACAAATAACGGCAAAACAACGGGCCAGGGAGATTCAGATACTGGGGGAAAAGGCATAAATTCAAAAGATGCCACAAAGGTATTTTCCGGTAAAAAATCTCCACTTATAGTTATTGATGGGGTAATAAAAAAAGCAGATTTCGATGCCAATCTTATAGATCCCAACACCATTCAACAAATCAACGTCTTAAAAGACAAAAGTGCAACGGAGAAATATGGAAAAAAGGGTAAAAACGGCGTCATTGAGATACATTTGAAAACCAGGAACGATAAGGAGAATAATAATTCTGACGGTTACTTTTTAATAGGCATAAAAAAAACCAGCACCGATGCCGAACTGGAAAAAATAAAACTGAATTTCAATAAAAACGGATTGATAGTTACTTTTGAGGAATTAAAAAGGGATAATAATGGAATGATTACCCATTTAAAAATTTCTGCCAGAAATGAATCGAGAAATGCTTCTGCTACTTTTGATGTAAATTCAGGAATTCCTGATGTTTTTATAGGACAAAGAGATAAGGAAATAATAATTTCATCTAATCCTCCAAGGTAGTTGAAGAATAAAATCAAAGCTCACAGGATGCACTTTATTGCCTTTTGGATTTCATTCCTTAACAAGTATTTCAATATATTTGATGGTAAACCAATCACTTATGAAAAAGAAGTTTTTCAGGATATTATCCAAATTCAATAAAAAAGTGCTTCCAAATTACACAAAAAAGGAGCTGGATTTGGCTAAAGCGAGTAATTTTCAGAAAGCAATCATTGGGTGGAAACTGTGGGTGACAAAAAATTCGCTCGATTAGTCCTCTCCCCTTTTCTCTCCAAAGGAGAGGGAGCCGTTGCTGTCAATAGGTTATAAGCGATTTTACTTCGAATCCTTTGAGCTTTTCTCTTCCTTTTAAGAATCCAAGTTCCATCACAAAACTGCATTGAACGATTTCTCCCCCTAACCTCTGAACAAGATTGCAGGCTGCTCTTGCGGTGCCGCCTGTCGCAAGAACATCGTCGTGCAAAAGCACTTTTTCACCTTTTTTAATGGCGTCTTTATGGATTTCAAGAGTGTCGGTTCCATACTCAAGCGCATATTCCTGGGAATGAATCTCGTGAGGCAATTTTCCCGGTTTACGAATAGGAACAAATCCCGCATTTAACTTTTCGGCCAGCAGCATTCCAAAGAAAAAGCCGCGGGATTCTATCCCCACGACTTTGTCTATTTTCCGGGATTTTAAACCCGCTACTATTCCTGAAGTTACGCTTCGGCAGGCTTCCGGACTCAGGAGTAGAGGGGTAATATCCTTAAATCCGATTCCTTTTTTTGGAAAATCCGGAATCTCCCGAATGTACTTTTTCAAATCTGTCATAAATGCAAATTAGAATCCTGCAGAAATATAAGATTTTATTTACTCATTTCTTTTGCTTTTTGTTTCAGTCCCTTCACGTCTGTGGGATAAGGATTTTCCTTCAGAATTTTAGCCGTGTGTACCAGATTATGACACATAAGCAGCAACATATTATTGGTAAATTCGTGTTTATCGCCATTGGCTTTAATATAACTGGGGCCCGGCCCCGCTTTCCCAACATAGTAGGTCATAGCATTTACCGGCACGGTAAAACCCTGTTCCGAGAGATCGAAACAAATGCTGGAAATGGCTTTTTTCGCTCCATCTTCGTTACCATCTACCATCACTCCGCCAACTTTGTTATAACTCAGCGGTTGACCATTTTTACCGCTGTCGTCGCTCATAATACCGTCCATTCGCTCTGCGATCATTTTCTCGACCGCACTTCGGTCACCTCTCCAAATGGGAGTTGCAATAACTAAAATATCGGTTTTTTTGATCTTTTCCAGAATACTTGGCCATTCATCGCCATTTCCCATATCGGAACTATCCCCGAATTTAATGTTGTGGTCTACGATTCTTACCACTTCTGTCTCCACAT
>JBAVQO010000247.1:0-9783 GCA_049694135.1 Gillisia sp.
CTTATAAAAAAAGCCCGGTGCAAATGCACCGGGCTTTTATTTAAATATATGATTGGTTAGTTGTTGCTCGCTACTCGCGAAGTGTTTGTATATTCAGTAACATCTGCTATTCGATTAGCCTGATAGTCAACTTCAGTTAACTTATCAGCATTCCAAAAAAACCACTTACCCGATTTTTGGCCTTCTTCAGATTGCGCAATGGCTGTCTTTTGACCATTTTGGTCGTAAGAAACCCATTCCCCGTGTAATTTTCCATCCTTATATGTACCTTCCTGTCTAACACTTCCATCATCATAATAAAACGTTCCTTTAATTAATTCTCCTTGTTTCTCGAATGTAGGCTTTACTTTTTGGGCCATCATAACAGATCCAAACAAAAGAGCGCCTACCAGCAGCATTGATTTTATACTTCTCATAATCCTTTTTATTAATACTTACTTTACGAAGATAAAACATTATTTACATTTAAGCAATAATTACGTAACATTAAATTAACATTGGAGTAAAATAATTGATTTTCAAAAACTTACTGTAACGATTGAGAAGCCTGCTAAAGAGGAAATGATAATATTTTATATATTTTAGGTTCATGAAACCGCTTTAACTTATTACTTTTGCCATTCCAAATTCACAATTGTTATGTACAGAAGTCATACCTGTGGCGAACTCACTTCGGCAAACATAGGCCAGGAAGTAGTTCTCGCCGGATGGGTGCAAAAAATACGGGATAAAGGTTTTATGATCTGGGTAGATTTACGCGACCGATACGGTCTCACCCAGCTTATTTTTGATGAAGAAAGAACCTCCCGGAAAATTATGGATCAGGCTTCCAAATTGGGAAGGGAATTCGTAATCCAGGTAAAAGGCCAGGTAATTGAAAGAGAATCTAAAAACCCTAACCTCAGCACTGGGGATATTGAAATTCTGGTCTCAGAATTTTTTCTCCTGAATTCTTCACTCACGCCCCCTTTTACTATAGAAAATGAAACCGATGGCGGCGAAGAACTAAGAATGAAATACCGTTACCTGGATATTCGAAGAAATCCAGTGAAGGAAAGCCTGATGTTTCGGCATAAAGTGGGAATGCAGGTTCGAAATTATTTATCGGAACAGGGTTTTGTTGAAGTGGAAACACCTTATTTAATAAAATCTACTCCCGAAGGAGCACGCGATTTTGTGGTGCCCAGCCGAATGAACGAAGGCCAGTTCTATGCATTGCCACAATCGCCCCAGACCTTTAAACAACTGCTTATGGTGGGCGGAATGGATAAATATTTCCAGATTGTAAAATGTTTTCGCGACGAAGACCTCCGCGCCGATAGGCAGCCGGAATTCACCCAAATTGATTGCGAAATGGCTTTTGTAGATCAGGAAGATATTCTAAATATTTTTGAAGGTTTAACACGTCATTTACTGAAAGAAATAAGAAATGTAGAAATTGAAACCTTTCCTCGAATGACCTATGCCGAAGCGATGAAAAAATACGGGAACGATAAACCCGATATTCGGTTTGGAATGGAATTCGCCGACTTGAACGACCTCGCCAAAGGCAAAGGCTTCAAAGTTTTTGACGATCAGGAATTGATTGTGGGGATCGCGGTTCCCGGGGCAGCTTCCTTTACACGAAAAGAAATCGATAAACTCATAGACTGGGTGAAACGCCCTCAAGTAGGTGCTAACGGTCTTATTTGGGCTAAATATAACGAAGATGGCACGCTTAAATCTTCTGTCGATAAGTTTTATTCTGAAGAAGATCTGGCAGCATGGGGAAAAGCTACAAAAGCAAATCCTGGTGATCTCATTCTGGTAATGGCAGGAAAAGCCGATGCTACCAGGACAAGCTTAAGCGCCTTGAGAATGCATCTTGCCACCCAATTAGGATTAAGAAAACCTGATGAATTTGCACCTTTATGGGTAACCGATTTTCCATTGCTTGAGTGGGATGAAGAAACCGGGCGCTATCACGCCATGCATCACCCGTTTACCTCTCCTAAAAAGGAAGATATTCAACTTTTGGATACCAATCCGGGAGAAGTGCGTGCCAATGCCTACGATTTGGTGTTGAACGGAAACGAAATCGGGGGTGGATCTATTCGTATTCATGATAAAGAAACACAAGCCAAAATGTTCGACTATCTCGGTTTTACTCCGGAAGAAGCAAAAGCGCAGTTCGGATTCCTTTTGAACGCTTTTGAATATGGCGCTCCGCCACACGGGGGAATCGCCTTCGGGTTCGACCGATTGGTAGCCATTCTTGGGGGCCAGGAAACGATTCGTGATTTCATAGCATTTCCTAAGAACAATTCCGGAAGGGATATCATGATCGATGCCCCTGCTAAACTAGATGACGCTCAGCTAGACGAATTACATTTAAAACTCAAATTATAAAAATTAAATCCTGCTAAAAAGTGGGATTTTTTAGTTCAATTCATATAAAACTTATTTAAAAAAATGTTTCCAAAACAAATCCCCGGATTACAGCGTTTTTTACTTTGGAAAACCAAACATTTAACCCATCAACAGTTTATCCTGATCTTAAGCGCCATCATGGGTTTTGCTGCCGGTCTGGGGGCTGTTATCATTAAAAACATCAGCCATTATATCCAGGATTTACTGGAAGGAAAGCATATTGCTATTTATCATCATGCTTTTTACTTCATTTTTCCTCTAATCGGTCTTACCCTCACCTATCTCGTTATTAAGTACGTGCTTAAAAAAGATGTAGGTCACGGTATTCCCTCTACCTTATATGCCCTGGCACAGAGAAAAGGGATTATGCGCTCCTTCCAGATGTACGGTTCTATTTTAACCGCTCCATTGACGGTAGGTTTTGGAGGTTCGGTTGGATTGGAAGGTCCTACAGTGGCAACCGGTGCTTCGCTGGGATCTAATATTTCCCGGCTCTTTCAAATGAGCCAGAGTTCCAGGACATTATTGGTAAGTTGTGCTGCGGCAGGAGCAATGTCTTCTATCTTTAAAGCGCCTATTGCGGGAATTGTATTTGCTATAGAAATTTTTAGCCTGGATCTTACATTGGGCTCTATGCTTCCTTTACTTATGGCTTCTTTATCGGCCATTCTTACGTCTTACTTTTTCTTTGGATCAGATGTTTTGCTGTCTTTCAAAATCAAAGATCCTTTTATTATTTCTGAAGTTCCTTTCTACATAGTTTTAGGAGTGCTGGCCTCTTTTTGCTCTATGTATTTCACCACGGTTTATTTTAAAGTTCATGATATTTTCAAAAAAATAGGCTCTCCTTTCAGAAGGCTGGTGGCAGGCGGAATAATACTCGGAATTATGATATATTTCATCCCGCCGCTTTACGGGGAAGGATATAATGTAATCAACAACTTGCTTACCGAAAACTATTTACAAGCATTGGGAACCAACTTTTTCAATGAATTTTTAGATAATATTTGGGTGGTTATTGCGCTGCTGGCAGGGCTTGTACTTTTTAAAATTGTTGCTACCTCGCTTACTTTTAGTGCCGGGGGGGTTGGAGGTGTTTTTGCTCCCGTGCTTTTTATGGGAAGTGCCATGGGCCACTGTTTTGCCCTTTTCATAAATAATCTGGGAATCTTAAAAGAACCTATTTCAGTAAGCAGTTTTACGATGGTAGGAATGGCCGGACTTATGGCCGGAGTCTTACACGCGCCTCTTACCGCCATTTTTCTTATTGCAGAATTAACAGGAGGATACGAACTTTTTGTACCGCTAATGATTACCGCTGTTATTTCTTATATGATTACTAACCGCTTTCAACCCCACTCGGTGTACACCATGGAACTTGCCAAAAAAGGGCAATTGCTTACTCATGATAAAGACCAGGTGGTACTCACTTTACTAGATGTAAGCCAGGTAATTGAAAAGAACTTTATTCCGCTTAAAATTTCCATGACTTTAGGAGATGTAATTCACGAAGGAGTAATAAAATCTTCCCGAAACCTTTTTCCAGTGCTGGATGACGATGAAAAATTCATGGGAATAATCCTTCTGGACGACATTCGCCCTGTAATGTTCGAACAAAAACTTTACGACAAGGTAACCGTGCAGGAACTTATGCAAAGAGCCCCCGAAATTATAGATATCAACAAAGACAAAATGCGGGATATTATGAAAAAATTCTCCGACAGTGATGCCTGGAACCTGCCGGTTGTTGAAGATGATAAATACGTAGGTTTTGTTTCTAAATCTAAACTTCTTACCGCCTATCGACAAAAATTGATAGAATTTACCGTGTAATATGAAATGGGTACTTAGAATATTAGGCATTCTTATCTTAATCGCTCTAGCAGTAGGGTTTTACTTCAGAATAATAGATAATATCGCACTGGGAGATAAAATCATCGGTTCGGCTGTTCTGGTAAGCGTCTTTATTCTCATGCCCATATTCCTGGTGGTAAGATGGCGCGGAAAAAAGTTAAGCGACTACACTCTCACCAAAGAAAACATGGATAAAATGAAGGATCGCGGAATCGATTAACTCGCTAATAATCAATAACGTTAAAAAGATTTTTAAATTAATTATATCTACTAAATTTTATTGTGTAAGTTTGTCCTTTATTAATTATTTATTATTTTTACAATGGAAGGTACAGTTAAATTTTTCAATGAATCCAAAGGATATGGTTTCATTACTAACGACGAAACAGGAAGAGACATTTTCGTTCACGTTACAGGTCTTAATGGTGAGACTCTTAACGAAGGTGACAAAGTTGAGTACGTTGAAGAAGAAGGAAGAAAAGGATTAACCGCAGGACAAGTGCGAGTAATCAACGATTAATATATAAAGTATATTTTTTCGACATTAAAAAAGGCTCTGATTTAAAAATCGGAGCCTTTTTATTTTTTAGAGTCCCACTTTTAGCGAGCCAGCTTTAAAGACTTAAGTCCCTGAAACATCGCTTTTGTAAGCGCTTCCAAATCATAATCGGCTTTCCAGTTCCAGTCTTTGCGCGCGGCAGCATCGTCTATACTGCTGGGCCAGGAATCGGCTATTTCCTGTCGGTAATCGGGCGCATATTCAATTTTGAACTCCGGAATTTCTTTTTTTATAGCTTCCGCCAGTTCCTGTGGAGTAAAACTTACCGCTGCCAGGTTATAAGAGGATCTTTCCTTGATTTCTTCTGAAGGAGCTTCCATAATATTAATGGTAGCTTTTATGGCATCTTCCATAAACATCATGGGCAATTCAGAATCTTTATTAAGAAAGGAAGTATATTTTCCGGCCTTTAAGGCTTCATGAAAAATTTCTACAGCATAATCTGTGGTGCCTCCACCAGGAAGGGTTTTGTAACTAATTATTCCAGGATACCTTACACTGCGAACGTCTACTCCATATTTTTTAAAGTAATATTCGCACCAGCGTTCTCCCGTTTGTTTGCTAATTCCATAAACGGTACTGGGTTCCATAATGGTTTTTTGAGGGGTATTTTCTTTGGGTGTAGATGGTCCAAAAACAGCGATACTCGAAGGCCAGAACACTTTTTCGATCTTTTTTTCTTTTGCCAGATCCAGAATTATAAACAGAGAATTCATGTTCAGATTCCAGGCTTTCATAGGATCTTTCTCGCCGGAAGCACTAAGCATAGCTGCCATAAGATACACGTCGGTGATTTGATGTTCTTCAACCAAAGAGGCTATTCTTTTAGCATCGGTAGCATCGGCGATTTCAAAAGTTCCCGACGCCATTAATTCCTCCCCTCCTTCTCTCAGATCACTGGCAATTACATTTTCTTTGCCGTATTTTTCGCGGAGTTTAAGGGTGAGTTCACTTCCTATTTGTCCTGAAGCTCCAATTATCAGTATTTTTCTACTGCTCATTTTATCATGTTTAGTGAACAAAGATATTGATTTCGCAAAAGAACACTTTAAATATGTCGTTAAAATGAGAATATTGCATTCTGGAAATAATTCTGTTTATAGCGTTTCAATTTAATTAACTTTGTTTACAAGAAGATTATTTTATGAAAAAGCTGATTCTATCATTTCTTATCTCGCTGCTGCTTTTTAGCTGCAAGCAAAATAATTCTTCATCAATGGCTTCGGGAGATCATAAGACGGATACTGCTGTTTATCACAAAAAACTTAAAATAACCACAGAAAAGGTGCAGCTGGTTCCTGCAGCTCAGGAAATTACTTCCCGATGGCTTGCTTTTGTAACGGCAGAAAGTGAAATACAAAATTTTAAAGGTTACACCGTAAAAGAAGTTGCCTCCAATTCGCGCCCAATTTCTGAAATTATGCTTTCTCTAAGACAAACCGTTCCCGACTCTTTAAATGCAAATGCAGTAAGGGCCAGGATTAATGTGCTATATACCAAAGCGGGCATCTTGGAACAAATGGCAGAAAAACGGAATCCTCACCCGGCTGAAATAAAGACAATAGCCGAAGAGCTTCCAGAGGATTTCAATAATTTGAAGATTCAGATAAACGAATTATATTTAAAATCCCTAGAGGATTTTGAAAAGGAACTGGACCTAAAAGAAAATAAAGCAAAAGATTCCATTTCAAAAAAGAATGCTCAAAGAAAAGATTCCCTGCACCGGATAGTTAATTAACTTTTAAAGTCTTAAAAAATGAAAAATTACCTCCTGCTCGTATCACTCCTTACCCTATTTTTCTCGTGCGACAACCATAATAAATCTGCCGAAAAAATTAAAACCACACGTCCTTACCATGCCACTTCGCCCGAGGCGTCTAAAGATTCTATAAATAAAAATCTCGATGCCTGGCACCAGGCCGCCGCCAACGCAGATTTTGACAGCTATTTTGGATATATGGCCGAAGATGCTGTCTATATTGGGACCGACCCGAGTGAGAATTGGCAGAATAAGGATTTTAGAAATTTTGCTAAACCCTATTTTGACAAAGGAAAAGCCTGGGATTTTAAAGTTTTAGACAGAAACGTGTATGTATCTGACGTTGACAAATTCGCCTGGTTCGATGAACTTCTGGACACGCAAATGGGCGTTTGCCGTGGCTCGGGAGTGATGAAAAAAATCGACGGAAAGTGGAAAATAAAACATTATGTGCTATCGGTTACCGTTCCCAATGACCAGCTTTCTGAAGTTACACAATTGAAAAAAAACAAAGATAGTCTCATAATTGCTTCTCATTAGTACAGGAAAATTCGGTTCTCTTTGGCTAACTTTTCAATTCTGAAGAAAAAAACATTCTTTTTTCTGAAATTTAGTACTTTAGCAACACAATTTTAACTTTTATGAAAATGAAAAAAATTTCCAATGTTATTTTATTATCAGCACTTGGAGCTTCATTTTTTACAGCGTGTAACAATAACGACAATAAGACTGTAAATTCTGAAGAACACCATGGGTTGGACTTGGCTTATATGGATACCACCGTAAGTCCAAGGCAAAACTTTTTTAGGTATGTAAACGGAAAATGGGTAGATTCTACACAAATTCCAGATGAATATACCACATGGGGTAGTTTCAATGAACTTCGCAAAAACACCGATGAAGATGCCCTTTCTATTTTAGAAAACGCATCCACCAGCGATAGTCTCGATTCCTCCAGCGACCAGGCTAAAGCCGTCTATATGTATGAAAGCATGCTGGACACCGTCTCCAGAAATAAGCAGGGGATAGAACCTTTAAAACCTTATTTGGCAAAAATAGATTCTATCAATAATATAAAAGATCTTGAAAAATATCTTATTGACATGAAACAATATGGAGGAGGAGGTTTCTTCAGCTTTTATGTACGTGCAGATGCAAAAGACAGTAATAAGAATGTAGGTTATATTTATCCTTCAGGACTTGGATTACCAGACAGAGATTACTATTTAATGGATGATTCCAGCACTAAAGATACCCGGGAAAAATACAAAACTTTCATGACCAAAATGTTCGGATATTTAAATACTCCGGATGATAAGGCTCAAAAAGATGCCAGCACAATTCTTGATTTTGAAACCGGCCTTGCCAAGCCTATGATGGATAAAGTTGAGCGTCGCGATGCACGTAAAACATATAATCCAATGAGTGTTGCCGATTTACAAAAAATGGTTCCTGCCATTGATTGGAGACAGTATTTTGACGGAATTGGCGCTAAAGGAATAGACACTGTTGTAGTGGCCCAACCCGGATATATGAAAGCTTTACAAAAAACTTTCGCCGCCAATAATGTTCAGGATTGGAAAACTTATTTAAAATGGAGTTTATTTAACGATGCTGCAGATGCCTTAAGCACCGACATTGAAAATACCCACTGGAATTTCTACGACAAAACTTTACAGGGAGCCAAAGAGCAACGTCCTATTAAAGAACGAGCGCTGCAAACAGTTAATGGAACTCTTGGGGAAGCCCTTGGTAAGCTTTATGTTGAAAAATATTTCCCACCAGAAGCTAAACAAAAAGCGCAGGAAATGATCGCTAACATTATTAAAGCGTATAAAAATCGTATCGATAAGGTAACCTGGATGAGCGACAGCACTAAAGTAAAAGCAAAATCCAAACTTGATTCTGTTACTATTAAAGTAGGATATCCAGATCATTGGAAAGATTACGGTTCCATGGCCATCACTGCGCCCGATAATAACGGAACTTTTTTCCAGAATATCATGAATGCTTCTAAATGGCATACTCAGGACAACATTGATAAACTGGGAAAACCGGTGGATAAAACCGAATGGGGAATGAATCCTCAAACAGTAAATGCATATTACAACCCTAGTTACAATGAGATCGTATTCCCGGCAGCCATTTTACAACCGCCATTTTATGATTATAAAGCCGATGCCGCTGTAAATTACGGTGGAATTGGTGCCGTAATTGGCCACGAACTTTCTCACGGATTCGATGACAGCGGTGCTCGTTTCGATGCCGCTGGTAACCTGAACAACTGGTGGACCGATGACGATTTGAAGCATTTTGAAGAATTAGGTGGAAAACTTGCCGATGAATACAGCGCTATTGAAGTTTTAGATAGCGTTTACATCAATGGTAAATTTACTCTTGGTGAAAATATTGGAGATCTTGGAGGTGTAAATGCCGCTTATGACGGGCTGGAACTTTATTTAAAAGACCACGGTCGTCCCGAGAAAATTCAGGGTTATACTCCCGAACAACGTTTCTTTCTTTCATGGGCCACTGTATGGAGAACCAAAATGAGAGATGAAGCCTTAAGAAACCGAATTAAAACCGATCCGCATTCTCCTGGAATGTACAGAGCTTATGTGCCTCTTCAGAATATCGATGCTTTTTATGAAGCCTTCAATATTCGGCCTGGAGACAGTATGTATGTGAAACCTGAAAACAGGGTGAAAATCTGGTAATTAAGAATTCAGATATATTTAAAAAGGGCTACAGAAATGTAGCCCTTTTTTTATAGACTTTGAAAATGATAAAAACACTAACTTGCTGTTATTCTTTAACTTCGGAAGCAACTTAATTATGAAAAACAAATACTCTTTACTTTTATTTCTAATCTTTAGTTCCATAAGCCTGATTTATGCTCAGGAAACCGGTTATGATCTCAACGTAAATGTGAAAATCTCACCCACCATAAAAAAATCTTTTTCACCCGATGGAAGACTTTTTCTATTCCTGGTGCAAAATCCCAATGTAGAGCCAAGAACACAAACCTGGCCCAATCCCGGCAATAATATGTTTGCGAAAAATTTTACCGGTTGGAAATCTTCAGAAGTTCTGAATATCGAAAATTCGGAAGGCTGGAGTAAAACTCCGGGCTGGTCACTTAGCAGTATTCCCGCAGGAAAATATTATGTGCAATTGCTCTGGGATCAGGACACCCTGGAAT
>JBAVQO010000248.1:0-7607 GCA_049694135.1 Gillisia sp.
ACCGGTGCGGTAGAAAAAATTAAACCTGAATCTTTTAACCAGGGTGCCGTAATTTCCCCCGAACAACTTATAGCAGGAAAATCTGCCGGGGTTCGAATTACTCCGGGGAATGGAGCACCTGGCGGCGGAGCCGAAATCCGGATTCGAGGTGGTTCTTCTCTCGCCGGAAATAATTCCCCTTTGATTGTTGTAGACGGGGTGCCACTGGACCAACGTGGCGTACAGGGTGTTAGAAATCAGCTTAACGCTATTAACCCTAATGAAATTGAAGATTTTGTTATTTTAAAAGATGCTGCGGCAACCGCTATCTACGGTTCCCGTGCCTCGAATGGGGTTATTCTTATCACCACTAAGAAAGGTGGACTAAATTCCGATTTTAAAGCTGAATATGATCTGAAAGCTTCGGTAGCTTCAGTATCAGATAAAGTTAATGTTTTAACCGGCGACCAGTTCAGAAATATTGTGAACAACACAGCAGGAACAGATCCTTCTCTACTTGGAACAGCCAATACAGACTGGCAGGATGAGATCTACAAAACCGCTGTTGGAGCCATTCACAACATCACCTTAAGCCAGGGTTTCGATAATTTCACCTACCGTGTGAATCTTAATCATACAGATCAGGAAGGGGTTTTGAAAACAGACACCTACGAACGTAACGCCATTAACTTAACCCTTACCCAAAAACTTTTTGATGACAATCTTAAATTAACATTGAATTCAAAAGGAATCATAGATAAGAACCGTTTTGCAGATCAGGGAGCGATTGGTGCTGCCGTAGGTTTTGATCCTTCCCAACCGGTATACGATCCCACCACAAATTTCGGGGGATATTTCGAATTTCACGATGCTGCGGGCGTAGCACTAACTCAGGCTACCCGCAATCCTTTAGCATTATTGGAATTAAACGATAATAATGCAAAGAATGAACGTAACATTACAAATCTGCAGGTAGATTATAGCTTTCCTTTTTTAGAGGGACTGAAATTTAATCTGAATGCGGGATACGATTATAGTCAGCTTCACGGGTACCAAACACGGCCAATAAGCGCCGCTGTAAACAATCAGTCTATCAAGTATGAAAATGTTTACGACGGATTAAACCGGAACACCTTGTTAGATTTTTACTTCAACTATAAAAATTCCATAGATGCAATTAATACTAACGTAGATGTTACCGCAGGTCATTCTTACCAGGAATTTTATATAAGCAGTGTGAGTCATTATACCCAGAACAATTTGATGGCTTACCCTCCTGAAAGTGTTAACCGGAACTCTTTAGAATCTTATTTTGCACGGGCCAGTTTTGACATTGCAGATAAATACCTTATTTCTGGAAGTTATCGTAGAGATGGCTCTTCAAGATTTTCTAAAGACAACAGATGGAGTAGTTTCCCTGCGGTTTCTGTAGGATGGAAAATAATGAACGAAGATTTTATGAAAGACAGCAACCTGTTTTCTACATTGAAATTAAGAGCAGGATATGGTGTTACAGGTAACCAGGAAATTGGTCCCAACTATGGATATTTAGGAATTTACACTCCAAGTTTAAGCGGAGCCAGTGTACAGTTTGGATATAATGCCGATGGTTCTCCTAACTTTGTGAGCACGCTTCGCCCTGAAGAATTTGACGAAAATCTGAAGTGGGAAGAATTGCGTACTTATAACGTAGGTTTGGATTATGGTTTCTTTAAAGACAGATTAACCGGAAGTGTAGATGCTTATTATCGGGAAACAAACGATCTACTGGCTACAGTTCCAGTTCCTGCAGGTGCTAACCTTTCAGATTTGTTAACTACCAATGTGGGACAAACCGTGAGCCGTGGGATTGAAGTAAGTCTGGATGCCGCGGTTATTCAGAAAGAAAAATTCAACTGGAACCTTAACTACAACATCTCTTTTCAGGATCTTAAGATCACCAAATTATCTCTAGGCGATAATCCCAATTTCTTTATCCCTCAGGGAGGAATTTCCGGAGGTGTGGGTAACCAAATCCAAATCTGGAAAGAAGGCTATAATCCATACACTTTCTTTGTATACCGCCAGGTTTACAACGACCAGGGAAAACCCATTGAAGGTGCTTATGTAGATGTGAACGGCGATAATAAAATCACCGAAGCAGATCGCCAGCCTTACAAAAAAGGAACTCCCGATTTTTATATGGGATTAACCAACACCGTAAACTACAAGAACTTCGACCTTAGCTTTACATTTAGAGGAAGTTTCGGAAACTATGTATATAACAACACTCAGTCCGGAAACGGATTTGTAAGTGCAGGTACGGTTACTCCACAATCCTATTATTCGAATCTTAACAGCAATGTGCTGGAGACAAACTTCCAGAATGCCCAGTTATTCTCAGATTATTACGTTCAGGCTGCAGATTTCGTGAAGCTCGATAATGTTTCTTTAGGATACCTTTTCCCGGGAGACGATGTAGATTTTCGTGTAAGCTTAACCGGAACCAATTTATTGACCATTACCAATTATAATGGGCTGGATCCAGAGCACAGCAATGGAATTGATAATAACTTCTATCCAAGATCGAAATCTCTGGTATTAGGACTTAACTTCTCATTTTAGATAAAAAGAAAAATTTTAAAAGGAACTATTATGTATAAAAAAATCAGACCTTTCTTTATTGTCCTTTGCAGTGTAATGCTGCTGGCTTCCTGCCAGGACAATTTAGATCTTAAACCTGAAGATACCCGCCAGACCTCGGCATCTGCTTTCGATAATCCTGCCTCTTACAAGGAATTTCTAGCCAAATTATACGCTGGAATAGCAGTAAGTGGACAGCAGGGTCCCGCCGGAAACCCAGACCTCGCCGGCCTGGACGAAGGATTCTCCAGTTATCTGCGATTGTATTTTATGATGCAGGAATTACCCACAGATGAAGCCGTAATTGGTTGGAATGATGGTACCATTGCCGATCTTCACGCTCAAACCTGGACTTCAGGAAACGAGTTTATAAGAACCATGTATAGCCGCCTTCTTTATCAGGTAGATTTAACCAATGAGTTTCTACGACAAACCGATGATGCAAAACTGGAAAGTCGCGGGGTAGATGCAGATACCAAAGCCAAGATTCAGGAATATCGTTATGAAGCAAGATTCCTTCGCGCTTTAAGTTATTACCACGCGCTGGATCTCTTCGGAAATGTACCTTTTGTAACCGAAGATAGTCCTGTAGGAGCATTTTTACCGGAGCAAATCAGTCGTAAAGACCTTTTTGACTATGTAGAAAGCGAACTTTTGGATATAGAAGGAAAAATAACTCCTGCCCGTCAGGGAGAATATGGTCGTGCAGACCAGGCCGCTGTGTGGATGTTGTTAAGCAACCTGTACCTGAATGCTGAAGTATATACAGGAACAGCCCGGTATGCTGATGTTATTACCTACACCCAAAAAGTAATAAACGCCGGGTATACCATTCCGGATGTCCCTTATCAGTATTTATTTCTTGCCGATAACGATACCAATGGCGCTCAGAAAGAGATTATTTTCCCCATTACCTTCGATGGTCTTCATACACAATCCTTTGGTGGAATGACCTTTATTATACACGCAGAAATCGGTGGAAGTATGGATCCGGTTGATTTTGGTGTAAACAGCGGATGGGCCGGTTTAAGAGCGACTTCACACTTTGTGGATGCCTTCCCTAACGGTGCCGATTCCGAAGATTCGAGAGCATTGTTCTATACAGACGGACAGAATAAAGAAATCAATTCTATTTCGGCCTTTACAGATGGGTACGCGGTAACAAAGTTTAAAAATGTTACCAGTACAGGTGAAGCCGGAAGCGACAGTACCGGAGATTTTCCTGATACCGATTTCCCGATGTTTAGGTTAGGTGGTGCTTATTTAATGTATGCCGAAGCGGTAGTTAGAGGCGGTGGCGGAAGCGCCAGCGATGCTGTTTCTTACATCAATCAGTTGAGGGAAAGAGCTTATGGCAACAGTTCTCATAATATTTCAGCATCAGATTTAAATCTTGATCTTATCTTGAATGAAAGAACCAGAGAGTTGTACTGGGAAGCACACCGCAGAACAGACCTAATTCGTTTCAATAAGTTTACCGAAAATGAAACCTGGGCTTTTAAAGGAGGTGTTCCTCAGGGAACCACTACTCAGCCTTACAGAAACCTTATGCCCATTCCAGCTTCAGACTTAGGAGTAAACACCAATTTAACCCAGAATCCAGGATATTAATATTAAACAATCAAAAATGAAAAAATCAATAAAATTATTGTTCGCGTTTATTGCAGTTCTTGCTCTAAATGCCTGTACGCAGAACGATGACGTTGAATTTATTGCACAACCGGATGTCGAAGGCATCAACTTCACCAATACCTTTAACGATAATTACGTTCTTACTCCTGCCACTTCAGGAAATATTGCCGAAAGATTTGTATGGAATACGGTAGATTTTGGCGTAGCCACTAACATTACTTATGAGCTGCAGGGTTCTACCGACGCCAACTTCAGCAATTTTGATGTTATCGGGAACACTACAGATAATAATTTAGCCGTAAAAGTTAGTCAGCTAATGACCCTGGCTACCGATGCAGGTCTGGATGCCGATGCTACCACAGATGCTCCCAATACTGGGCAGATATTTTTCCGGGTACGCGCCTATGCCGGTACCGATGGAGGTAACGGGATGGATGTAACTTCTGATATTAAACCTCTTACGGTTACTTTACCAGAGGCTTCTGTAGAGGAAGGCGCTCCTTCTTTCCGACAATTCTATATGGTTGGAGATGCCACCGCTGCTGGATGGAGCAACAACAATAACAACACGCCTTTATTCCGTGATCCGAATAATGAGAATATCTATTATTTTACAGGTAGATTTGCCGGTGGAGCAGATGTTGAAGGTTTTAAATTATTGGAAACTTTAGGAGCCTGGCAACCACAATGGGGAACTAACGATGGAACTACTCTTGCCGTGAATACCGGTGACGGATCTGATCCTTCTGCTTTTCCTGTAGCTAGCGATGCCTACTACTCCTTTATGGTAAATCTGGATGACAATACCTATACATTTGATACCTACGACGCATCATCTGCAACTACGTACGATGCAGTAGGAATAATAGGAACAGCTACTACCGGAGACGATAATGGATGGAATGATGATATAGATCTTACTCAGTCTGATTTTAATCCGCACATCTGGTACATCCAAAACCTTGAATTGTTTGATGGGGAAGCCAAATTCAGAGCCAATAACGCCTGGGATGTAAGTTGGGGTGCAGACACTGCCCTTTCTGGCCAGGGAGCAAATAATAACGATCCGAATATTCCTGTTACTGCAGGTACTTACAATGTTTGGTTCAATGATATTAGCCAAAGATATATCTTCATTCCTGTGGAATAGTAGACTTATCACCAGTATTTTTTAGTAATAAAAAGCTGTCGCTCTCAAATCTCTTTCCTCTTCTGTGAAGTTGAAATGAAAACAGTGAAATTGAGGGAGACAGCTTTTTTTAATTAATCCAAGATGAAAAAATCGATTTTATATGTACTACTTCTGGTAGTTATGATTTTTACCAGTTGTTCTAAAGACAGCGCACCGGTAACTCCCAATCCTTCAGGTGGTAACAATGGCGGGCAAACGCCTTCCACTCCTACCGAAGAACCTCAGGCACTTAATCTTAAAGATTATAAAAATGGAAGCGGGGTAATGATGCAGGCTTTTTATTGGGATGTAGAACCGCGCGGCGAATGGTGGAACGTTCTAAGCGATAAGGTATCCGGCTGGGCAGATGCCGGAGTAAATCGCATCTGGCTTCCCGTGGTATCAAAAGGGGCTTCCGGAGGATATTCTATGGGTTACGATGTTTCCGATTATTTCGATTTCGGAAATTACAATCAGCATGGAACCGTAAAAACCCGTTTTGGCAGCAAAGATGAACTGGTAAGCCTTATTTCCAAAGCACATGCCAATGATCTGGAAGTAATTGCAGATATCGTGATCAACCATAATTCAGGAGGAGGCGAAGAATACAATCCGTATCGCGATAAAAATACCTATACCCTGTTCGACGAAACCCACGGAAATGCTTCCGGAATGTTCAACCGAAATTATGAAGATTTTTACCCTAACAGCGTAGATAATTATGCAGATGACGATTTGTTTTACCCTGAGACCAACCTGGATCACCATCGTGAACATGTGCAAGACTGGCTGTGGAAAAAAGATAGTTCGGTGGCGAAATATTACAAGAATTTCATGAAATTCGATGGCTGGCGGTTCGATTATGTAAAAGGCTATGAACCCTGGGTTATTTCGGAATGGATGAAATCTGTGGGCGGTTTTGCGGTAGGTGAAAACTGGGATGGCAATGGGGCCGTTCTTGAAAAATGGGTAGAAGAAACAGGAATCAGCGCCTTCGATTTTGCCTGTTTTTATAAACTCGATGAATCCTTAGACAGGCATCACGATCTCACCTATTTAGGCAAAGATATGCTTCGGAAAACTTCTCCCGATAAAGCCGTGACTTTTGTAGCCAATCACGACACCGAAAAAGATACAAACACCGACAACAATATATCTGCCGATAATAAAATGAAGGCGTATGCTTACATTTTAACTCACGACGGCTATCCCTGTATCTTTTATTCAGATTATGAAAATGATGCGTTTCAGAATGAAATCAAGAACCTGATCCTTATTCATAATACCATTGCCACCGGAGATGTAAAAGTGTTGTATAACGATAATGATGAATATATAATGGAACGAACCGGCGATGGAAATAATCCGGGACTTATCTTCTATATCAACATTAACGGGAACACCAAAAGAAGACAGGTAAGCACAACCTGGAGCGGTAAAGAAATTATGGATTACAGCAATCATACTACCTACTCTCCAACTGTGGGAACAGACGGAACGGTAAATATAGAGGCTCCAGCCAATGGATACAGCATTTATTCTATTATGAAATAAGCTGTTTACAACCATAAAAAAACCGACGGGAGTTTCCTGTCGGTTTTTTCTTTTCTATTCTTTCCAAACTGTCACATCGTGGGGAGTCGAGATGAAGTGCAGTCGAGATGTTATTGTTAATTTTTGATTGCTAATTGTTTCTTGTTACGGTCACATCGAGCTTGCCCTGCGTGAGAAGAGCGAAGCCGAAATGTTATTGTTTATTGTTTACTGATAATTAATCATTAGTAATTGTTTCTTACTCCACCCGCAAACTAATTACTCCTAAATTATGCGGTTTTTGAAGATCTTCCTCTTCTACTCCGGGCCCTACTGAAAACTGCACCGCTTCAGCAGATGTCATCTCTAAAGAACCACTATCGGGATGTTCAAAATAATACGGCAAAAACGAAGGATATGGCCGCGGAAGAGTAACTGTTTTAACAGGATGTAATTCTGAAAAGTTTATCGCATATTCTTTTATACCAGGCAATATTTCTACCACTTTTCCAAAAGAATATCCTTTATCGTTCACAATCGCCACCTGGATTTTTTCAGGCTGATTCGATAAACTTTCGGCTTTAAAAACCAGTTTGGTTTTCTGGTTTAAATCGGCTTTTCTGCCTTTTACTTTTTCTTCAAAATTATATCTGAAGGAATAGTCGTAAAC
>JBAVQO010000249.1:0-5402 GCA_049694135.1 Gillisia sp.
ATCATACTCTATTTCACGGTCCTCCCGGATTGGGTAAAACCACGCTTGCTCATATTCTGGCCAATGAATTGAACGTGGGAATCAAAGTTACTTCTGGGCCGGTTATAGACAAGCCCGGCGACCTGGCCGGGTTGCTTACCAATCTTGAAGACCGGGATGTGCTCTTTATAGATGAAATACATCGCTTAAGTCCTGTTGTTGAAGAATATCTTTATTCGGCGATGGAAGATTATAAAATTGATATTATGATCGAGTCGGGACCAAATGCCCGAACAGTCCAATTAAACCTTAATCCTTTTACTCTTATTGGTGCTACCACACGCTCAGGCTTGCTTACAGCCCCTATGCGGGCCAGATTCGGTATTTCCAGCAGACTTCAGTATTACACCACCGAATTGCTTTCAGACATTCTCCAGCGGAGCGCTGATATTCTAAAAGTTCCTATGGATTTGGATGCGGCCATCGAAATTGCGGGGCGTAGCCGCGGGACACCTCGTATTGCCAATGCATTGCTTAGAAGGGTGCGCGATTTTGCTCAAATAAAGGGTAACGGGAAAATAGATATGGAGATCGCCAGATTCAGTTTAAAAGCTCTCAATGTGGATGCGCATGGCCTGGATGAAATGGATAATAAAATTTTGACCACTATAATCGATAAATTTAAAGGTGGGCCCGTAGGTATTACCACCCTGGCAACTGCAGTAAGCGAAAATGCCGAAACCATTGAAGAAGTGTACGAACCTTTTTTGATCCAGCAGGGATTTATTTACCGCACTCCGCGTGGCCGTGAAGTTACCGAAGCAGCGTACCGGCATTTAGGAAGAGTTAAAGGAAATATTCAGGGCGGTTTATTTTAAAATTTTGAGACCTCACTGGTTTTTAAAAACCAGTGAGATCTCAAAAAAGGATGAATATGTCTTCCCGGGCCGAGTCGGGACGTCAAAAAAGAATGGCATGAATAAAAAAATTCCAACCGTACCGCTTTACAGATTTTTGCTGCATGCCACTCAAATCCTTAAAAATCCGCTTCCATTTCATCATAAAAATTTCAGCGAAAGGGGTGATACCTTTAAGTTAAAAATCGGTTTTAAAAAGACAGTTATTTTTTCAAGAGATGCCGGTTTTGCCGAATATTCACTTCAGAAAAATCAACGTAATTATTATAAGTCTCCCATCCAAACCAAAGATGTTGCGAAATATGTGGGGCATGGCTTGCTAACTTCAAATGGCGAACACTGGAGGAAGCAACGCCGACTTATACAGCCCGCTTTTCATAAAAAGCAATTACTGAATATTCTGGATTCGGTGAATAAAGCGATAGCTGCCGAAATTGATAAAATAGTACCGGAAAAGATCATCGATGTTTTTCCCATTTTTAATGATCTTGCCTTTCAAACGGTGGTGCAATCACTGTTTAGCGGAGTGGTGAGTAAAGAGGAAATGGATAAACTTCAATTTATAACCCAGGCTAATCAAAAAATGCTGGTTAAAGAACTAAGGCAGCCGTTTTTACACTGGTGGTTTAACTGGAGCGGGAAAATTCAGAAGCATCTTGATCTTAGTCAGCAGGCGCGTACGATTCTAAAGCACATCGTTTCAGAGAGAAAATCATCTTCCGCCAGATATAACGATTTGCTGGATATGCTTTTAGATGCACGGTACGAGGACGGTTCTGCTATGGGTGAAGAGCAGCTGCTGGACGAAATCCTGATTTTATTTACGGCAGGCCACGAAACTACCAGCAATTCGCTAAGTTTTACCCTTCAGCTTTTGGCACATCATCCCGAATCTCAGCAACAGGTTTTCGCTGAAGTAAAAAAGGCCAAAGACAAGTCGGATTCTCTTTTTGAATTTATTCAGAATTGCAGGTATACCCAACAGGTAATTGAAGAAAGTATGCGGCTGTATCCGCCGGCGTATTTTATCGACCGGATCAATCTGGAAGATGATGAGTATAAGGGAATGCAGATTCCGAAGAATTCCAGTTTATTATTCTCCTTTTTTGAAATTCACCGTAATCCTGATTACTGGAGAGATCCTGAAGAATTTGATCCGTCCAGATTTGAGAATGGGAAAAATCATTCTATTCATTATGCGCCCTTTGGAGCCGGCCCTAGAAAGTGCATAGGAAATAATTTTGCGATGTACGAAATGATATTAGCCGTGGCAGAAGTGGTTTCGAGATTCCAAGTTTTTCCGGTGCTGGATCATATTGAAATAAAACCGCTTATTACTTTAAAACCTAAAGATGCGTTCCTGAAGTTTAAGAGCAGAAATAAATAGTTATATTGTGTTTTCAAATTGTTATTATGAAATATTTCCTGTACATCCTCTTTTTCTCATTCTTTATGGGACAAGCTCAAAACAGTGTGGCCTATAGATCAGTTGTCACATTAAATACACCTATTTATGATTTTGCCACAAAAAAGAAATTAACAGATGAAGAGGCGCGAAAATTACCAACATTAAAAAATGTTGCAGTTCTTCCGAAGGCATTCAATGAAAGTGGTGAACCCATAGCTTATTACTTGGTTCATGATGTGAAGAAAGGGGCCAGATTCGATATAAGCAAATATTATAATCAGCCGGAGAAAGGGAAGAAATTTCCACCTTTTATAGCCTATTCTTTTTCCGGCCGAAAAATTTCTTCCAGCGGGCAAGGAAAGATTTTAGTACTAAATTTTTTGATTTCATTTGACCATTCTATTTTGCAAAAAGAAAAGTTTAGGAAATTTTTAAATATTGTAAATGAGGATGTCAACTTTACTCCTGTGGTTTTTTCTTTGTCCGGAAAGGAAGAAGCCAAACTATTTTCGAAGGATAATAATTTATCTTTACCAATAGTAACCAATGCTCAAAGTTTTTCTCAGAAGTATGGAATTCATAATTTTCCCTCGTATATAGTGGTAGATAAGGAGGGAATATGTGCCGGAGTTTTTTCAGATGTGGATGAACTCAAAAGAGCTTTAGAGCAACTTAAATAGTTACAAAATAATGCCTTAAGGCCCGACTTTATAGATTCTCAGCTTGTACTCGATGAGGCCGGGGAATGTATTAGAAATATCTGAATTTTTTCCAAAAACGACATATATTCTTCTCATTTTCAGTATTTTAGTTAATCAATCTTTACCAGTATGCCGGTTTTCATGGATCTTCACGTAGGGCAGGGGCTTACTGCCAAAGACGTGGCGCTTGCACATCAGGCCGATGTCAGGCTTCAGGAGAAATTCCATTGTCACTGTCTTACATACTGGATGGATGAAAAAAGAGGGAATGCCTATTGCCTTATTGACGCTCCGAATAAGGAAGCTGTTTATGAACTCCACCGCAATTCCCATAAACAACTGCCCGATGAAATTATTGAAGTAAACCGCCGTGTTGTAAAAGCATTCTTGGGGAGAATTCATGATCCGGAAGTGGTAGATTACCTGGTCGATCAAAAATTGAAAATTTTCAATGATCCCGGATTTAGGGTTATTTTAATGATACATTTAAAAGACAGGAAACGGTTAATCTTTGAAAATGGAGAACAGAAAGCGGAACAGTATCTAATCAAATTCGAAAAAATCTCAGAAAACCTCATTACAAAACATAATGGAGTGGCTGCAGAGAGAGAAGACAATATTACCGTAGCAACTTTCACCTCGGCGATACAGGCGGTTTCCTGCAGCATTGAGCTTCAAAATTTTTTACATTCCGAAAGCAAGAATCTCAATTTAAAAATGGCTAATCATGCGGGGCATCCTGTAGATAAAAGCTTACAGCTCTTCGGAAAAACATTAAGATTCACCGAATTTCTGTGTTGTTTGGAAAAAAAATATAAAATAAGCCTTTCCTATACCGTTAAAAACCTGATGGAAAGCGCTCATCACAGCTCACTTCTAAATTCGCCTTTAATAAACTGCGTATCGAAAGCAGATGAAAATTTTTTGGAAAATCTTTTAGTAGTGATTTATGAAAACTGGCAAAACCCTAATTTTGAAATGGATTCTTATCTCAAGCAAATGTCTATGAGCAAATCTCAGCTATATAGGCATTGTTTAAAAACCACAGGAATTTCTTTTAATCGGTTGTTAAGAGATTTTCGTTTACATAAGGCACTAATGAAACTAAATTCGACGCATTTAAATGTAGCCGAAACTGCCTTTGAAACTGGTTTCAACAGTCCTTCTTATTTTACCAGATGTTTTTTGAAACATTTTAAAATGCATCCATCCACATATTTGGATTCATTTTCTTCCTAAGTCTGAATCTTTTGTACAAGAACTTGAATTTTTTGTAACGAGATGAAATATAGCATATTGCTAATTTCAATAAGCACCTAACAAACTGTTAGTCTCTTATTTTCTAACCAAAAATTCAATAAGTATGAAAACTAAAAACCTTTTAAAGAAAGTGCTCTGGAACAGGGTGACTGCTGCTAACTTAATGTTGTTCAGTTGTGTACTTTTCAGTTCCTGTAGTAAAGAACCCGCTATGACTGACGAAATTTTTACGGCCAATTCGGTAACTTCCGCAGTGCCGGGGCAACCGCAACTTCTAATTTCCGGATTACAGGGAGCTACAGGCAGTACTATAGGGCCAGGTGGCGATTTATTTGTAACCGAAGGAGCCGTAGGTAAAATAGATCGTATTGATCTCAAAACAGGGGAAATGTCCACTTTTGTTTCCGGTTTGCCACCATCCATTATCGGGATTGGAGGAGTAACAGATGTGGCATTTATCGGTAGTACGGCTTACGCGCTTGTTACCCTTCTGGGGCCACAGTTTGGCGATGAGCATACCGTGGGAATTTATCGTATTGACGGGCCAGACAGTTATACGGTAATTGCAGATATCGGCGATTTCGCAATTAATAATCCTCCCCAAACCGATTATTTTGTTGAAATGGGATTACAGTACGCTATGGAAGTGTACCATGGAGGTTTTCTGGTCACGGACGGGCATCATAATCGGGTTTATCAGGTAAGTCTTGACGGTAAAGTTTCTGTTTTTAAAGAATTTGATAACATTGTTCCCACTGGACTCGAAATATCCGGAAATACGGTTTACATGACGGAAGCCGGGCCAACTCCTCATCTGCCTGAAGATGGTAAAGTGGTTACATTTGGGCCACAATCTTCTCAGGAAAAAACCATTGCTTCAGGAACCCGGTTACTGGTAGATGTGGAGTTTGACCGTGGCAGAAGCCTTTTTGCTCTTTCCCAGGGAATTTGGGACGGTGCAGATGCCGGATCGCCTGCAAATCCCAATACGGGCTCTTTGGTGAAAGTAAATAACGACGGCACGATGACTCCCATAGTAGAAGGTTTGGATCGTCCCACATCAATGGAATTTGTAAAAAATACCGCTTATATAGTTACCCTTACCGGAGATGTTTTGAAAATCCCGGGGATTTATGG
>JBAVQO010000250.1:0-6272 GCA_049694135.1 Gillisia sp.
AGATTATGGCTTTACATCTGTGGCAAAGCGGCCTTGGCCTGCCTAACCGAGAATATTATTTTCGGGATGATGAAAGAACAAAGAATATCCGCGAAGAGTACAAAAATCATCTTGCCAAAGAATTTGATTTATTGGGAAATGATTCTTCAAAAGCAGCAAAAAAAGGCAATTCGGTGTATCAGATTGAAGAATTTCTGGCAAAATCTTCCCGTAAACTAGCCGATCTGCGGGATCCGTATGCCAATTATCACAAAATGAGTTTGGAAGAACTTTCTAGTCTTACTCCAAATATCCAATGGAAAACCATTTTTGAAGAAATGGGTGTAAAAGATTTGGATTCGGTAATTGTTGGGCAGCCGGAATTTTATAAGGCGCTGGATGAAGCGGTGAATAAGTTCAGCCTTGCTGACTGGAAAGCTTATTATAAAGCGCATCTTCTTTCGGCATATTCAGAGAATTTAAGCAGCCAATTTGAAGACGAAAACTTTCATTTCTGGAGAACTGTAATGGCTGGAATTACAGAACAAAAGCCACGCTGGAAAAAAGTTCAGGATGCCACCGAAGGAGCTATGGGGGAACTTTTGGGACAGATATATGTAAAAAAATATTATTCTCCTGAAACTAAGAAACGCTACGAAAAGATCGTAGATAATATGGTAGATGCCTTTGCCAACCGGATCAAGAACCTGGATTGGATGAGCGACCAGACAAAACAAAAAGCGCTTTACAAACTGGATCATGTTACCAAAAAAGTAGGTTATCCAGAGAAATGGAAAGACTTTTCAAATTTAGATATTGAAAGAGATTCTTATGCGAGAAATGCGGTGCGGGCAAACATTTTCTGGTTTAACCGGGAGATCAATAAACTAGGAAAACCTGTAGATCGTTTAGAATGGGATATGACGCCCCAAACCTGGAACGCTTATTATAATCCGTCGAACAACGAGATCGTTCTTCCCGCAGCAGCCTTTATTGTGCCGGGTGTACCCGATTCTCTGGTAGATGATGCCGTGGCTTACGCTTACGCGGGTGCCTCTACCATAGGCCACGAACTTACTCACGGTTTTGATGATCAGGGAAGAAAATATAATGCCCAGGGAAATCTTGAAAACTGGTGGACCCCGGAAGATGAAGAAAAATTCAACGCCAAAACAAAGATCCTGATAGAGCAGTATAATAATTATAAAGTTCTGGATAGCCTTCATATCAACGGGAAAGCTACTTTAGGAGAAAACCTGGCCGATTACGGTGGAGACCTTATTGGTTGGGACGCTTTTAAAAAAACCGATCAATATAAAGAAGGAAAAAAGATCGCAGGCTTAACTCCCGCGCAGCGGTTCTGGATTGGCTATGCCTATTCCTGGTTGGGGCAAACCCGTCCCGAAGCCTTGGCAAGACAGGTACTTACAGATGTTCATTCGCCGAACTTCTTAAGAATAAACGGTCCCTTCAGCGATATTCCGGCTTTTTATAAAACCTTCGGAATAAAACCCGGGCAACCTATGTGGCGGGCGGAAGAACAGCGACCGGAAATCTGGTAAGCTTTTCGAAGTTGTTATTTCAAATAGAAAAATCCCCTGATGCAGGGGATTTTTTTATGAAGTATTGCTCTTTATTCTGAAACAGTAAAAAATTTATAGGTGGGATTGCTGGCAGCTTGTTCTGCCACTACAGCATACTTACCGGGTTTCAGATCAATGGTAAAATAGGTGGTGGATCCTTCAGGCGCTTCTTGTGAACCTCCCAGGAATTCTGCGGGCGCGGGATGTTCTCCTTTCATATCAGAAACAAATCCCTGGGGCTCGGTCCAGTCCATCCATTTTGTTATTTTATCCATATCGGTGTTTTTATTTACTTTTATAATGTGCACATCCAAACCAGACATGTTTTCTATAGGTTCAGTAAAATGAACGGCCACCGAGTGCTTACCCGGCCTGAGATTTCCTTCTATTTTATATCCTTTTTTTGAAGGATATATCTCGATATCTGCATTAGAGGGTTCTTGTACATTATTTCTACCCGGGGTTACGTATAGATCCCTGAACATCCCCAGAGAACTATGGAATTTCCCCTCAGGTGTTTTTATGTAGCATTCCAAAGTATAATTTCCAGGAGTTAAGAATGTTGTGGTAGTGGTTTCATGACCGGGCATCACCAACCCTGTACCGCCCATAAATTTTACCTGAGAGAACCAGGCCGGAAATTCGCCTAGTTTAGCATAACCTGCCTGTTTATCACCTTTCATAAAAAGATTCATAGCTTCAGTAAAGATCGGCCCTACTTCTTTCTCCACATCTTTTGTATTTTTATCTCCCGGCTGATGCTCTATAATCATAAAGTGTACTGCCGGACTCATGTTTGTAAAATGAAAAGTATTCCAGCCTGAAGAGATCGTATCGGTTGTAGTCTTAAACAAATGTTGATTATTTGCAGGATCATAAATTGCCTTTACATCAATAACTTCCGGAGAACCTGATTCCTGAGAATACATGTTTTCTCCTTGGAAAGCGAAAAGAAAAAGGGTAAAAAAAGTAAATACCCCCACCTTGTAACTTGATTTAATCTTCATAATATATAATAATTTAGTTAGTTACTTTTTATTCTGAAGGGGCACATTAGGGGGAATTTAAAAAAAGGTAAACGGAGCGATATTTATCACATAAACAACTCAATATCAACGGATTAACTTCTTAAAGTTAAAAAGATTTCTTGAAACAGACAATTTACGGGCTGCTGAATAAATTTCTTCAATTTGTTAATTCTTATAAGTGATGTGTTGTAAAGCATAAAACCTCCACATTTATGTACTTTCACGTGGTGTAAAAAATAGGAATGCTATGAATTCAGGAAAGAACAGATTATTTACTCCCTTAAAAATACGAACAATTGAATTTAAAAACCGTATCGGCGTTTCACCTATGTGCCAGTATAGCAGTACAGACGGCTTTGCCAACAACTGGCATCTGGTGCATTTGGGAAGTCGTGCGGTAGGTGGTGCAGGCATGGTTATGACAGAAGCGGCAGCGGTTTCTCCCGAAGGCCGTATTACTCCTGCCGATCTGGGAATCTGGAAAGATGAACATATACCGGAATTAAAAAATATTGTGGATTTTGTAGAAGATCAGGAAAGTGTAATCGGTATACAATTGGCCCATGCAGGAAGAAAAGCTTCTACTTCTGCGCCCTGGAAAGGCGGCAACAGAATTTCAACAGAAGCAGACGGCTGGACTCCCGTGGCACCCAGTGCCATTCCCTTTAACGAAAGCGATCCCGCCCCGCTTGCTCTGGATAAGCAGGGAATCCGGAAA
Source organism: Gillisia sp. (assembly GCA_049694135.1). Lineage (GTDB taxonomy): Bacteria > Bacteroidota > Bacteroidia > Flavobacteriales > Flavobacteriaceae > Gillisia. The sequence continues at coordinate 3,309 of JBAVQO010000250.1, forward strand.
GTGATCTCCGATTTTAAAAATGCAGCAGTACGAGCTCTTAAGGCCGATTTCAAGTTTATAGAAATTCACGCAGCGCATGGGTATCTTCTTCATGAATTCCTATCACCGCTGAGCAATCATAGGACGGACGAGTACGGAAATTCTTTCGAAAACAGAACCCGATTGTTATTGGAAGTCTGCTCTGCCGTGCGCGAAGTATGGCCTCAGGAATTACCTTTATTCGTAAGAATTTCCGCCACAGATTGGGTGCAGGGCGGCTGGAACGAAGAAGAATCTACCAAATTATGTGAACTCCTGAAGCAACAGGAAGTAGATTTGATTGACTGTTCCTCGGGAGGATTAGTACCCAATGCAAAAATTCCTGTACAAAAAGAATATCAGGTACCTTTTGCCCAAAAAATCAAGAAGGAAGCAGGAATTTTAACCGCTGCTGTAGGACTGATCACAGAACCTCTGGAAGCCGAAGACATTCTGGAAACCAACCGCGCCGATATAATCTTAATGGCCAGAGAATTTCTTCGAAGCCCATATTTCCCGCTGCAGGCTGCTGAACACCTGGGCGAAGATATAAAATGGCCCGTACAGTACGAACGGGCCAAAAGGAAACACTAAATTTTTATAGCATTACAAATGCTGAAAACTAAATGCGCAAAAAGCAACGATAAACAACAAGGAAATAATCATTCCTCCAAAGATCATCGATAAATCCCTTTTTTCGGCCTGCAGACTTGTGAAACCCGGGGCAACCAGTTCCTTTTCTTCTGAAGTTAACCGAAGATAGTGCTGAAATCCAACACTCATTGCTATTTTACCCTTGGTAGTGAAATACACTTCCTCGTCCCGGGTAATAATGATAAGATCGTTGTTTTTTAAGGTTTCAAGAGGCAGATTAACTGTGTTTACAAAATCTTTTGCCTTTATGCCATCATAATAGGGGTTGGTTCGCATAAGAAAGGGGTTTTAACTTTTACTTAACTTTTTGTTATTACTAATTAACAAAAATTTCCAGTTGAAACAAAATTCTAACTCTCACCACATCCGGGGGATTAAAAGACAATCTATCTTCAACAGAAGACATTAATAAATATTTTTGAATAAAGACCAGAATGTTTTAAAGAAAATGGAATCACACCGCCTGTTGCTGAAAATAATTCAACAGAATTTAAAACGTTAAAATTTTATGATTTTTGGTTTTATAAAGCCGCTTCTTCTATTTCAGAAAATTTAGCAGGACTTCCATGCATGGCAAAAATGGTATCCACTTCAAGATGATAGCGTTTAACAGCCGAAATAATTTCGGCCAGGTAGGCTTTCTGGAAAAAACTGCCATCTCTGTTTCGCTGAATTAAATCGCTGCCATATAAAAGTTTGTATTTCGGAAAATAGACCATCATCATGCGTTCGCCACTTTCGCCATTTACCGGATATAGCACCATCTGGTTATCTGCTGTACCAATGGTAACGGGAGATTCGACCGCGGTGAATTTTCCCGGCAGGGAATCTTTTGAAGCTGTATTTGCGGCTACCAGTCGGGAAAGAATAGGCATATTGATTTTCAAGGAATACACTTTGATCGGATGGGACAGATATTCCACAACTCCCCCAATATGAGGCCATGCATCGTAAGTGGTAACAACAGATGTTATAGGTGTGTCAGGATAAAGTCTGGCTGCTTCCTGCAGTACATTTTTAGAATAAGCACCTGAAATTGGAGCTTCTAAAATTACCACTTCTTTCTTCAATTTTATAATTGTAGTGTTCCAATAACCCCGAATAAACTCTATTCCCGGCTCGAGAACCAGAGGTTTTAAATCGAGCCTCCCTAAAGGAAGATCGGCGATAGTGTGAGCTGCCTGCTTTTGATATGCCTGTTGAATTTCTTCGGGAATGTTAAAATCTTCAGGCTTCCCGGGTTCATTAAAATTCAATTTTGTAATCGCAAACTCGTGAAACGGCTGATCATTTCTAAAAACATTGCTCTGAAACGGATAAAGAATTCCTTCAGGGGTAAGCGTCCAGGCAGAGTAAAACCAATCTTCTTTCACATTTCCCCACACAGACCACATAATATCCGCCGGAAAGCTGCGGTACGTTCTTACCAGTGTCGGAAGGCCGGTGTGTGCATTTAAAAATAGTGTTACCTCCATATTTCTGTAGTTAAACAAAATGCCGTGATGCGGCACCTGCTGAATAACAGTGTCTTTCAAAACCCGCACCCCGGCTATAGTATCGGCAGCCAGCAACAGCTTCTCCAGAGCAAAATCTGTTGCCTCAGTAACCTGGGAATTTAAACTCTTACTTGCGGGAACAAACTGGCCTCCTTCGGTTTTTATGGCCAATGTTCCCTCTAAAGAAATAAGCGTATTTCCCGCCCATTCGGGTTGCTGAATATTTTTGGTTTCTTTTTTTAAATAATATCGTTTTTTACTGTAATCCCTGAATTCATTTGCCTGTTCATAATTCACAAACCAAGGACCTTGCGGCCGTTCACTTTGCTCCAGAAAATTGGTGTGTCCAATTCCTTCAATATACACTGAGAGAATGGAAGACAGTTTTTGCTTCCCTCCCATTGCAGAGATAGCTTTTTCAACAAGTTCTTTAGGAGAAGGATTCGCTGCCGCAACAAGGACATTATGGAAAATAAGCAAAAGCAGAAATACTGAAAATTTCTTCATAATGATGTGATTTTTGATTGTTTCTTGAAGGACGTCCGGAACCTGAGTTTGTTACAGCATTTATTGACGGCGTACGCTGTAATTCTTCCTCGTCCTTTCCCCTTCGAAACCAAACTTCCTGATTTTAAAACTCCCGGAAAACATTTATTCTTTGAGCTCATTAAGTTTTAAGTAAAAATTTCCGTAGTTTACTATAAAATAAAAAGTATGATCGCTAGAAGCTGGCATGGCTACACGAGTTTAAAAAATGCAGACATTTATGAGAATCTGCTAAGGAAGGAAATCATCC
>JBAVQO010000251.1:0-2436 GCA_049694135.1 Gillisia sp.
TTGAAAAACTACAGAAGGGGCTAAGTGATTATGCAGGTATTTCAGAAGAACAGCTTCGAGAGAATCTTCTGTATTTTTTGAAGGAGATAATTCCTGTTGCCGAGGAGCTGGATATAAAAATGGCCATTCATCCCGACGATCCACCCTGGGGCGTATTGGGCCTGCCAAGGATAGTAAGCACACAGCAGGATTTAATATCTATTTTTGAAGAGGTTCCTTCTCTCTCCAACGGATTAACCTTTTGCAGCGGAAGCCTTGGCGCCTCGGCAGAAAATGATCTTCCTGCAATTATTTCAAAATTTTATTCCCGCATCCATTTTGTTCACCTTCGGTCGGTGCAACGTATTGAAAATGGCTTTTATGAGGCAAATCATCTGGAAGGAAATGCAGAGATGTATAAACTCGTAAAGGCTTTTTATGAGGGTAAAAAAGCACAAAATGGAACTGTTTTACCCATGCGTCCGGATCACGGTCATGAGATGCTCGATGATCAGCAAAAATCCTATTATCCGGGCTATTCGGCTATAGGAAGGTTGCGCGGATTGGCAGAGTTGAGAGGCCTGGAAAATGGAATTATAAATTCGAAAAACTTGAAAAATAATGAGTAAAGATATCTTCAACTTAAAAGATAAAGTGGCGATCGTAACTGGAGGAAACGGTGCTTTGGGCGGCGCGATTGCAAAAGGCTTTGCCGCCAGGGGAGCGAAGGTGGGAATTTTAGGGCGAACAGAAAAAACAGTCGAAAATCGGGTGAAGGAAATCGAGGAAGGAGGAGGGGAGGCAATCGCTTTAATTGCCGATGTTTTAGATGAAAATTCCCTTCGCCAGGCAGAAGAAAAAATCCTGAAAAAATGGAATTCTATTGATATTCTCGTGAATGCTGCTGGCGGAAATCTAAAAGGAGCGACCATTGCACCCAATCAGAACTTTTTTGATCTTTCCATAGATGATATGGACAAAGTAAATTCCCTGAACTTTAAAGGAACCGTACTTCCAACATTCGTTTTCGGAAAAACGATGGCCGATAAAAAAAATGGAAGCATAATAAATATTTCTTCGATGGCGGCACAAAAGGCGCTCACACGAGTAATGGGATATTCTGCCGCCAAAGCCGCCGTGGATAACTTTACCAAGTGGCTTTCTGTGGAAATGGCGGCAAAGTATGGGGAAAGAATACGGGTAAATGCCATTGCCCCGGGCTTTTTTATAGGCGAACAGAACCGCGACTTGCTTCTAAACAAAGATGGCTCTTTAACTGCGAGAGCATCCGATATTCTTAATCAGACGCCTTTAAAAAGATTTGGAGAACCCGAAGAATTGCAGGGAACTGCGGTCTGGCTGGCCAGCAATGCCTCACAATTTGTAACCGGAATTATTGTTCCTGTAGATGGCGGCTTTAGCGCCTTTAGCGGGGTGTAACCTATCTTTTAAGATTTTCTAAACGCAGTTGGTTTGTTGTTTTACCTAACTTGAAATCAAAAATAGGTTAAGATGAAAATTCTGCAGATCGGCGTTCCAAAATCAGGAAATTTATGGCTTTATAAAATCCTTCAAAATGTTCTTGATTTCAGTGGGAATGCGAATCAAAGTTTTATTCAGCAGCAACCTATTTTCGAACTGGCTAAAAACTGGGACTTAAATTATCCCGATCAGGCTCAAATAGATGTTATAGACATTACAGATCTCCAGGTGAGCTACCGCATAAGCAGTATTTTTAGAATGCCTATGGAAGATCTTCAAGGATACTTCAGCAAAACTTCTCATGTATGGACGCATTCCCCTATTTGTAACACTTCGGAAGAGGTTTTTTCGCACTTCAGCAAAAAGGTTTATATCATTCGCGATCCAAGGGATGTATTGATTTCCGCTTCAAAATATTACACCTCAGATTATATGCTGAAGTATTTTCCGCAGGAACAAACCGACCCTGAAAAATTTCTTCAGAAGAATTTTGATAAACTCCTTCGGGAATGGGTATGGCATGTATGGGATCATTTACGAGTTCAACAAAAAAATCATATCCACATCTGCTACTTTGAAGGTTTTTTAACTGATTTTCAAAATGAGTTATCACAGTTACTGAAGTATCTGGATGTGGACCTTACTTCGGGCGAAAAAGAAAAACTTGAAGAAAACGTAAGTTTTTCAAAGATGAAGAAAAAAAATCCGAAGCATCTTCGCAAAGGCACGACGGGACAATGGAAGGAAGGATTAACCGATCATCAGAGAGAAAAGGTGGAGCAAATCACTGGACCTATATTAAAGGAAACAGGTTATTTACAAAAAGATGCTTTTAAAAGAGATTTTTCAGAAACCGATTTTCAGAAACTGAAGGAAGAGATCATTTTCGGTCTTGAAAATGCAGGCTGAGGTTACCAAACTCCAAGTTGTCGCCCGATGGTTTTTAGTTGCCCGATATGATAGCCGGTGTGATGC
>JBAVQO010000252.1:0-4831 GCA_049694135.1 Gillisia sp.
AACCTATACCCGCTTTCTCGATCTTAAAAAAGCAGAAGCACAGGCCAGGGAAGCTAAAATTGAAGCGGCTCTGGAAAAAGTTCGTTCCAGGTCGCTTTCCATGCGTAAAACAGAAGAATTAAAGGACGTGGTTCTAGTGGTATTCGAAAAATTGAACAGCCTGGGAGTGGCTGTAGAAGGCGGGGTTACCATTTCTATTTATGAACCCGGAACCAAAGATCAGTTGCAATGGGTAGCTGCGCCAGATCTTATCTCTTCGAATGTTTTTCGGCTTCCCTATACCGAAGATAAAATTATAGCAGATCATTTAAATGCCTGGGAAAGGGGAGAAGAATTTTTTGAAAAAACCTATTCCCGTGAGGAGAAAGATAAAATGTGCAAATATCTGTTCTCCCAAACAGATTTTCAATATCTGCCCGAGGAGGTAAAACAAATGGTATTGCGATCTGAAAGTTATTCGCAATCTATAGCCTTTGCTAAAAATTCTTCAATTTTTATAAATAGCTTTTCGGGCAAACTTGCTTCTGAAGATGAGGCTGAGATTATGAAACGCTTTGCGAAAGTGTTTGACCAGGCTTACATTCGTTTTCTCGATCTTCAAAAAGCAGAAATTCAGGCGAGAGAATCCCGGATTGAAGCAGCGCTCGAAAAGGTTAGAAGCCGTACCCTGGCGATGCAGAAAAGCGATGAGTTGGCACAAACTTCAGTAGTAGTTTTTAAACAGCTTATTGGATTAGGTATTGAGCCCAACCGACTTTTTATTGGGATCATAGAAGGATCTCACGAAATTGAGACCTGGGCAACTAACGAAGATGGCACCAAAATCGCGAGCCGGTTTGTGCTGGATACCAACAAAAACGCTTCCATAAAGAAAATGTACCTGGGATGGAAGCGAAAAAAGCCGTCCATTACTATCGATATGGAGGGGCAGGTGCTAAAAGACTATTTTGAGTATCTGGCAAAGGAAAAGCGCATTCCTTTTAAAGGCGGTCTTTCCCAAACCCGCAGGATACAGTATATCGCTTTTTTCTCAAAAGGATTTATTGGCATGGCTTCACCAAACGAGCAACCACCGGAAACTCTGGAGCTGCTGGAACGTTTTGCCGCCGTATTTAATTTAACCTTTACCCGCTTTAACGACTTGCAAATTGCTGAAGCCAATGCCCTTAAGGCAGAACAGGATCTTATAGAGATCAAGGAGGCAAGAAAGAAGGCGGAAACTGCCCTTTTCGAATTACAGGCTACACAGAAACAACTTATCCAGGCTGAAAAAATGGCCAATCTGGGGGAACTTACTGCAGGGATTGCTCATGAAATTCAGAATCCTCTCAATTTCGTCAATAATTTTTCAGAAGTAAGTAAAGAACTGCTGGAAGAAATGAAAGAGGAATTAAAAAAGGAAAACTACGAACTGGCTGTTGAAATAACAGCCGATTTGAATCAGAACCTCGAAAAAATATTGCATCATGGGAAACGCGCCGATGGCATTGTAAAAGGAATGTTGCAGCATAGCCGGAGCAATAGCGGTAAGAAAGAAGAAATAGTAGTAAACACTTTTGTAGATGAATATGTAAGGCTGGCTTTTCATGGACTAAGAGCTAAAGACAAAAATTTTAACGCGCGTATAGAAACCGAATTTGATCCCGGGGTTGGTTCTCTTTTGGTCGTGCCACAGGAATTGGGACGTGTTATTCTGAATTTACTTACCAATGCTTTTTACGCGGTAAACGTGAAAAAGAAGAAATCGCAGGAGGACGACTATGAGCCTGCCGTATGGATTTCTACAAAAAAGATAAAAGACAAAATAGAAATCCAGATACGCGACAACGGCATGGGAATTCCCGAAGCGATAAAAGAAAAAATTTTTCAGCCTTTTTTTACTACAAAACCCGCGGGAGAAGGAACAGGGTTAGGCCTGAGTTTAAGTTATGATATTGTAAAAGCCCATAGCGGCGAATTACACTTAGAATCTAAAGAAGGAGAGGGAACTTCTTTCAGTATTCAATTAATAAATATTTAATGGTATGAAGGCATTTAAAATCTCACAACTACAAGCAGAAACCGAAGATGGAAAGGGAAGTGTTTTAAGATTATACTTCCACAAGCTGAGGTAAACACAGGAACAGATGAAAAAGAAATCAACTAAAACGGGCAATGCGAAAGCAGCAGTTTCTGCAAAAAATAATTCTGATGAAAAGAATATTTCAGAATTATTAAAACAGCGGGAAGCAGAGCTGGAACTCATCAATAGTGTTCAGAAGGGTCTTGCAGAGCAAATGGATATCCAGGGAATTTATGATCTGGTGGGCGATAAAATTCGGGATATTTTTGATGCCCAGGTCACCGGTATCTATTCTTTTGATTTAGAAAAAGGGATGGAAAATTTTCATTATCTGTTTGAAGATGGGGAACGATTGTTTCCGGATCCCCGACCCTTGAATCAGATCAGGAATTGGATTATTAAAAACAAATCTCTGTTGCTGGTAAACGAAGATGCCAATAATAAAACACTGGAAATAACCGGTGAAAAACAGACCGCAGTTCCCGGTACACGACTGCCAAAATCGATGCTTTTTGTGCCCTTGATCGTAGGGAATGAAGTTAAAGGCTGTGTGAGCCTCCAAAATCTTGATAAAGAAAATGCCTTTAGCGATTCAGACGTTCAGTTGTTAAGCACTATTGCCAACTCTATGAGCGTGGCGCTGGAAAACGCGCGGCTGTTCAATGAAACTGAACAACGTAATGCCGAACTGGCGGTAATAAATAGTGTTCAGGAAGGTTTGGTTGCCGAAATGGATATGCAGGGGATTTATGATTTGGTAGGCGACCGGATTAGAGATTTGTTTGAATCTCAGATAGCCATCATCGCGACTCTTAACACGGAAAACGGAATAGAATATTTTAATTATCTGTTTGAAGACGGGAAGCGGGTAGAGGCCAAACCACGAAATTACGATAAAATAAGGCAGCGCATTGTAAGCACGAAAAAAATGCTGAATATCGAAGAAAATGTGGCAGAAGCATATACTACCATTACTGGGAATCCTCCCGAAGCCGTTCCCGGTACAAAATTTCCGCTATCGGTAGTATTTGTTCCTCTCCTGGTGGGAGATTCTGTTCGCGGCTATGTAAGCCTGCAGAATACCGATAAGGAATACGCTTTTAGCGAAAGCGACGTGCAACTCCTGAATACACTGGCTAACAGTATGAGTGTTGCCCTGCAAAATGCCCGACTTTTTAATGAAACCGAACAGCGTAATGCTGAACTGGCAGTAATCAATAGCGTACAGCAGGGGCTGGTGGCCGAAATGGATATGCAGGGCATTTATGATCTGGTAGGGGAAAGGGTAAGACAGCTTTTTGATGCTGAGGTAATCGCTATTGTAACGCTAAATCTGGAAGAGGAAAAAGAATATTTTCAATATGCTTTTGAAGAAGGCGAACGTATATATCCTTCGGGCAGACCATACGATAATATCCGTAAGAAAATCATCAACGAGAAATCATCGCTTCTAATAGGTGAAAATGCAGCAGAGGTTATGTCTGAAATTAATGGAAAACCCTTTAAACCGGTTCCTGGAACCCGAATGGCAAAATCGGCTTTGTACGTTCCCATGATTGTTGGCGATAAAGTTCAGGGATATGTGACACTTCAGAATAACGATCGTGAGAATGCTTTCGACGATGCCGATGTGAGGTTGCTTACAACCCTTGCCAACTCTATGAGTGTTGCCCTGGAAAATGCGCGTCTCTTCAACGAAACAGAACAACGAAATGCAGAACTCGCGGTAATCAACAGTGTGCAACAAGGCCTGGTAGCCGAAATGGATATGCAGGGAATTTATGATTTGGTAGGCGATAAAATAAGGGATTTATTCGATGCCCAGGTAACAGCCGTCTGTACTTTTAATTATGAAAGCAATAAAGAAGAGTTTCATTATATATTTGAAGAGGGAGAACGATTTAATATGGAGCCCCGGCCTATTGATAAATTGCGACAGAAATTAATAGATGGCCAGGAATTAATTTATATTAATGAAAATGCCGATGAAGTTTGGGAAAGTATAACCGGCGAAAAACCTACGGTGGTTCCGGGAACTCAGTTTACCAAATCGGCCTTGTATGTACCTATGATCGTTGGGAAAGAAGTGAGGGGGTACGTAAGTCTTCAGAACGTAGATAGGGAAAATGCCTTCACCGATTCAGATATACGGCTACTAAGCACCCTGGCTAACAGTATGACGGTAGCTTTAGAAAATGCCCGGTTATTCAATGAAACTGAACAACGAAACGCAGAGTTGGCAGTAATTAACAGCGTACAGGAAGGTTTGGTGGCCGAGATGGATATGCAGGGCATTTACGATCTGGTGGGAGATAAGATACGAAAGCTGTTTGATGCCCAGGTAACCGCTGTGGCTACTTTTAATCATGAAAACAGCACAGAAGAGTTTCATTATATTTTTGAAGATGGACAACGTTTTGAGGGCGCGGTTCGCCCCCTGGACAAAATTCGGCAACGCCTTATCGATACTCAGCAGCTTCTTTATATCAATGAAAATGCTGATGAAGAATGGACAAAAATTACAGGAGAAAAGATCGTGGCGGTGCCTGGAACAAAAAATGCCAAATCTCTTCTTTTTGTTCCCATGATGGTGGGGAAAGAAGTAAGGGGCTATGTATCTCTACAAAACCTGGATAAAGAAAATGCATTTAGTGACAACGATGTGCGGCTTTTAAACACGTTGGTAAATAGTATGAGCGTGGCACTGGAAAACGCCCGTCTCTTTAATGAAACCGAACAACGAAATGCCGAGCTTGCCGTAATTAATAG
>JBAVQO010000253.1:0-1629 GCA_049694135.1 Gillisia sp.
AGAAGAAGATAATTACCATAGAAAATGGAAATTTTAATACGCATCGGGAAACACGATTTGAAAAAGCCGGCACCTTCAAAAAACATCTAATCGATGTTAGAACGGCGGAAGGAATTGAAGAATTCAAGAAACTTTTGCGCCAGCGTGGTAATGTGCTGATAGAGCGAAAAAAAAATCCGGTTAACGACTCTCTTCAGTATCTTTTGAAAAATTTTAAGAACATTTCTGAAATGGGGAAATGGAAAGTTTATTATTAATGAATTGAAAAGAAAAATAATATCGGTTTTAAGAAAACTGGTGGAGAACGTCAAACTTATCTAAAATAACGTTTTGTTAAGACCACAGCTGCAGCGTATGTTTTAATTTTATGGTCACTAAAAAAAGCAATAGTGTAATGAATTCTTTCTCGTTCTTTTTTGTTTTGTTCCTGCTTCTTTCCTCTGCTGTATACTCTCAGGATTTTAAAGATTATGACACCAACAATGACGGCAAAATAGATCAGTCTGAATTCATACATACGTACGATCTGGGAAAGTGGGATAGCAATCACGACGGTGGTATAAGTAAACAAGAATTTTACCAGGGTCTCTTCAATCAGATTGACCGCAATGCCAATGATGGTTTTATTTCTCCTATAGAATGGGCAAAAACGGCAAAAAACCTATACAATAAATATCTCCCTTCAAAGATGGAAGTTCTAGATACCAATCACGATAATAAATTGTCTCCCCAGGAATTTATTGTAGGCCTTTCGAATTCCTCTTTATATCATCAATACAACAAGAACAACAACTTGAATTTGAGCAAAAAGGAATTCAATAAGTTCTATTTTGAGCTAAAAGATAAAGATAACAACGGCAGTATATCCAAAACTGAATATAATGAATCTGATCTTTCGGTAGAATAGAAGTCCGAGAGAAACTAACAATGGGAAATCGCTTTAGATTTTCTTAATATCAACTTTAGATTTCTCCTGTATGTTTAGGTTATAATTTAAAACTTAAAACCATGAAAAAATTTATTGGATTGGCATTTTTGGCAATGGTGTTTTCTTTTGCCGCATGTGCCCAAAAAAACGTGCCCTCTAAAGCACAGGATGCTTTTAATCAAAAATTTCCGAAGGCCCAAAACGTTTCCTGGGATAAAGAAGGAAGTAGTATTTGGGAAGCAGAATTTAAACTGGACGGTAAAGAAATGTCTGCCAATTATGACGCAGACGGAAACTGGAAAGAGACCGAAGAGGAAATTCAGCAGAATGAAGTGCCATCGGTTGTAAATGATGCGCTGCACAGCAACTATCCCTCTGCAACGGTAAACCATGTGTTTAAAGTTGAAAATATTGAAGGGATCGCTTATGAATATGAAATAAAGAATAACGGAAACAAAATGGAGATCGTAGTGGACTCCGCCGGGAAAATCAAAAAATCGGAACCCGGTGACGAAGAAGATGAAGAAGATTAGATTTATTTAGTTGGTTGTAAACTGTTCAATTCGTTATTTGCGGTCTTTTAAGAGAAAAGATTATAAGCTGGCGAATTGAACAGTTTTTTTAATAGATGGACACCTGTAAAATTTAAAACATAACACAATTTTGACAATTAAGAAATATCCAAGGAAAATTTTTATAGC
>JBAVQO010000254.1:0-3011 GCA_049694135.1 Gillisia sp.
GAATAAATATTCCGAATCTCAAAAAGAAGCAGATCGGGTTCCTTATCACGTTAAAAAAGGAGATAATGATACCGCAAGAGTAGAGGTAGCCGGAAGAATGTATACACCGCAGGAATTGTCGGCAATGATTCTTCAGAAAATGAAAAAAACGGCTGAGGATTATTTAGGTCAGGATGTTACCGAAGCGGTAATTACTGTACCTGCTTATTTTAACGATTCTCAACGTCAGGCTACCAAAGAGGCCGGAGAGATCGCGGGTTTAAAAGTAAGCCGTATTATTAACGAACCAACCGCCGCAGCATTAGCTTACGGACTAGACAAAAAATCTACCGATCAGAAAATCGCGGTATATGACCTTGGTGGTGGTACTTTCGATATTTCTATCCTTGAATTGGGAGACGGAGTTTTTGAAGTATTATCTACAAATGGTGATACCCACTTAGGAGGTGACGATTTTGACGAAGTAATTATAGATTATCTTGCAGATACTTTCCAGAAAGCTGAAGATATAGATCTTAGAAAAGATCCTATGGCACTTCAACGTTTGAAAGAAGCAGCTGAAAAAGCGAAAATAGAGCTTTCATCATCTTCACAAACTGAAATCAATCTGCCTTATGTTACCGCGACTGCAAGTGGACCAAAACACCTTGTACAAACTTTGACCCGGTCAAAATTTGAGCAACTGGCTCACGATCTTGTAAAACGTTCTATGGATCCGGTTCAGAAAGCGCTTAACGATGCAGGACTTTCAAAAAGCGATATCGACGAGGTAATTCTTGTAGGTGGTTCTACCCGTATTCCTAAAATCCAGGAAGAAGTAGAAGCATTCTTCGGAAAAAAACCATCAAAAGGTGTTAACCCAGATGAGGTTGTGGCAATTGGTGCAGCAATTCAGGGTGGTGTGCTTACGGGAGATGTGAAAGATGTATTGCTTCTTGATGTAACTCCGCTTTCTTTAGGTATTGAAACTATGGGAGGAGTAAACACCAAACTTATTGAATCTAACACCACGATTCCTACTAAGAAATCGCAAACTTTCTCTACCGCTGCCGACAATCAGCCTTCAGTAGAAATTCACGTGTTGCAGGGGGAACGACCAATGGCGGCAGATAATAAAACAATAGGTAGATTCCATTTAGACGGAATTCCACCAGCGCCAAGAGGAACACCTCAAATTGAAGTGACTTTCGATATTGATGCCAATGGTATCATTAAAGTAAGCGCTACAGATAAAGCAACCGGTAAGTCTCAGGATATTAGAATCGAAGCTTCTTCAGGATTGACAGAAGAAGAAATCGAAAAAATGAAGAAAGAGGCCGAAGCGAATGCGGAAACCGATAAAAAAGCGAAAGAAAAAGTAGATAAGCTTAACGAAGCAGATTCTATGATCTTCCAGACTGAAAAACAACTGAAAGAATTTGGTGATAAACTTTCTGATGACAAGAAAAAGCCCATTGAAAGCGCTTTGGAAGAGTTGAAGAAAGCTTATGAAACCAAAGAAGTTGAAACCATTCAGCCTGCTTTAGATAAAATAAATGAAGCCTGGAAAACCGCTTCGGAAGAAATGTATAAAGCACAGGCAGAAGCCCAGGGCGGAGCTGCAGGAGCACAACAAGGTGCAACCGGAGCCCAGAATGGACAGGAAGCCGGAGGAGATGCTAAACAAGGAGACGATGTAGAAGATGTTGACTTTGAAGAAGTGAAATAGTAACCTCCTGAATCCTCTCCCAGAGGGGAAGACTTTAATAGCGCAATCCCGATATTTTTCGGGATTGCGCTTTTTATATTATCAATGTATAGAGGTAAACAAGGTTGAAAAGCACAAGAATTCCGAAACATACTAGGCTGAAAATTCTGTATTTTTTTCCCGGCCGGTCTTCTAAAGGCATTTGATTTCCCGTTATAAGTTTATAATTAAACCAGGCCAGGAAAGGTGCTGACAGAAACGACAGGGCGGTAGCAAAATCTATGAGGCTGGTAAAAGAAGATTTGAAAAAGTATAAAATCACTAAAGAAAGCAATGGAATAAGAAGTACATTCCACCTATAATTTTTCCAGGTAGAGCGTTGTGTGGAGTCTGTCTTTAAATTGGCGATGATTTCAGAAATCACTCGCGGGAAAGCATCGGTAACTGCCAGGGTAGTACTGAACATGGTAATAAAAGCCGCGATTCCAATTATGGGTCTGCTCCAGCTGCCAAGGGTTTTTCCGTATAAACTTATCAGCTGACCCGAAAATTCTACCGCATTTCCTGAAAAACTGATTCCACTGCCAAACATTATCAAGGCGCCCATCATAAAAAATAAGAGTCCGATAAAGGCCGCGGCCAAATATCCAATGTTGAAATCAGCGAAAGCTTCTTTTATCCTTGTTTTTCGGTTTTTGCTCAGGGATTTTTCTTTGGTCCAGATCGAATGCCAAACTGCAGCATCTAAAGGAATAGGCATCCATCCCATAAAAGAAATTATAAAAGCAATTCCTACTTTGTTCCATACCGAAGGCGGTGTTTGTTGTAATACATTTTCAAATCTTCCACCACCAAAAGCAAGAGTCACTGCGATTAATGTGGCAACGCCAAGAATACTTACAATAATCTTCATCGTTGTGTCCAGCGCAGGATATTTTCCTATTAAAAGCAATGCTATACAGCCGGCTAAAATTATTGCACTCCATAAAAAGGAAGACCAGCCCATTGCAAAAAGCTGTTCGGCTATTCCGGCAGTGACAACGGTAACAGCAGCCTGTATAATAAACATACTTCCCACTGTAATAAACACGAAGGTCCAGAAAGGGAATTTCCCCATCCTCTTATATCCCGTGATGAGATTTTCCCCAGTGCCGGCAGCAAAACGTGGCCCGAATTCCAGAAAGGGATATTTTGTTACACAGGCCAAAATAAGGACCCAAAGCAAGAGGAATCCATAATCTGCTCCGGCGCGGGTAGCTTACACAAGATGGGAAACACCTATAGCAGCACCCGCCAAAAGAAAACCGGGCCCCAGTGTTTTAAA
>JBAVQO010000255.1:0-1611 GCA_049694135.1 Gillisia sp.
CGTCCATGATAGATGGAAAAGCAATGGTGCCATGTATATCCCTAGGGTAAAACTTCCATTCACAAGACAGTCCGTTTTTAGTATTTTGCTTTACCAATTTTGAAAAGGCAATATTCGAACGGGCGAACAAAGTAAAATCTGTTGTATCCTTCATTACATTGTCTATCGTAATTTGCGAGTTTTGCATATGCAATTGTCCATTTAAAGACATAAATAAAGCTTTTCCCTTGTAATTTCCATTTGCCAATTTATCTTCTGAATCTTTAAGTAATTTTTGATCATCCCAATCTAAACTTGGGTCAATGGCTAAATAGTTGGAAAATAATTGAGGATGATTCACCAAAGTATTAATAGTGAATAAACCTCCATACGAGTGGCCAATTAAAGTTCTGAAATTGGTTACAGGATACGTATTTTCTATAAATGGAATTAATTCTTTCTCTAAAAAATCACTGAAATTATTAGCCTCTCCATTTTCTTCATTAAAAGGCATTCCATATTTTTTAGTTATTTTAGAAGTAGTTAAGTCTCTTGTTCTGTGATTTTTATTTGAAATACCTACCAGGATCATTTCTGGTGTGAAACCACCACTGTAAAAACTTTGAAAAACTTTAACTGTGGGTAAAAGAACCTCCCCATCCAAGATAAAAACTACAGGATATTTCTTATTACTTTGAGGCGTATAATCATCTGGAAACTGGACATAAATTCTTCTATATTCTTCGAGCGTTTTAGAGTAAATACTGTCTAATATTCCAATTTTATCGAGGTATTTTTTATTTTCATTTATTTGAGACCTTCCTGAAAAGGAAATTAAAAGGCAGAATCCCATACTTAAAATTATTCTCATGTTATTTTTCATTCTATCTGAATTGTATAAAATTATGAAGGCAAAGGTTTTTTTACATAACTAATCCACTCATAGATAAAAAACTTTAAATATCCCGACACAGAGAATTATAAAAATAGTCAAAATGCATTAGATTCTGGTTATTCCAAAGTTTTGGTACACGAGTCAAGTCAAGGCAATACTAACTCTGAAACCGCGCTCTAATCTTTCGGCACGTGTTATGAAGCGATATATGCAACTCAAATTGAATCGGACACGATGATGGTGTATATTTTTGATGGGCCCACGTTGGAAACAAAGGGCTAGGATTACATCAAAGAAAATGAACTTGTTTTATAAAGGTATGATCTAACGCTCAAAGGTTTGGATAGTCTCAACTGGACAATAACCTATGGTGTAAAATAATCTGTTGCAAATCGGAGGTAAAAAAAACATCCAACACGCACTTGAATTTATCGGTCATTATTTAATTTGAACAGCTGTAACATACACAAAAAAAGACATTTAGATATTAGAGCAGTATTGCAAAATTGCAGGATGGTACCAGACTAGTAATTATTGTGGAGAGTATTTCCCGATAGAAAGTATTTTCTTTTTCTTTTTAGCATCCGGGGCTGAAATGAATTTCACCTCTCCACTCAAAGCAAAAAGAGCGCTTTCGCGCCCTCTTTTTTTCTGCTTGTCGGGATGACAGGATTTGAACCTGCGACCCTACGCCCCCCAGACGTATACGCTACCAGACTGCGCCACATCCCGAATTA
>JBAVQO010000256.1:0-4030 GCA_049694135.1 Gillisia sp.
GAGCGTATCAGCACCGAACAACTGGAATGCTACCAGATGCTGGTCCAATACAAGAACCACTTTGCACGCATCAGCAATATGTTTAAAATACGGGATCCCAGGTTGGCGGCCACTGTAAATCAGCTTGCGGAAGAGATTAGAACGCACCTAAAAAATTTTAAAAAATGATCGGGAAAGGACATGCTATCTCCAGTACAGGAGCTTCTCTCTCCTATGGCTGGAATCAGGAGAAGGAAGCTGAAGTGGTGCTTAAAGAACACCTGGCAGGGAACACTCCTGCGGAGATCACGGAAGAATTCGAAATCATTCAATCACAGAACCAGCGGTGCACGAATAACACCCTGAGCTTTGTGGTCAGCCCTACTATTAAAGACGGTCAAAATTTAAGTAAACAAGAGATGGGAGAAATCTCCAAGAGATTCTTGAAAGAAATGAAGCTGCAGAATCACCAGGCTATTGGTTTTGTTCATCGGGATAAACAACATATCCATGTACATATCTATGCCAACCGGATCAGTCTTACCGGGGAAGTTTTCAAAGACAGCTTTATCGGAAAAAGAAGCCAGTTGGCGGCAGATCAGGTAGCAAAAGAATTAGGATTTCAACGGGTTCAGGAGGTACAGAAGGAAAAACTCCAGGAATTAAAAGGACTTCGGCAGGAAATCAAGAACATTCATGATAAGGTAATGCGTGCAAAGCCAAGGTCTTTAGATGATTATATGAAGCTCATGAAAGCGCATCAGGTGAATGTCATTCCTACTATTAATAAATCAAATCAGCTGCAGGGGTTTCGGATGGAATACAAAGGAGTAAACCTGAAAGCAAGTGAGGTAGACCGTAAAATGAGCGGCAATAGGCTTATCGCACAAATCTCCCTGAACAGAAATTTCACACTACTAAAGGAAGCACCGAAAAGCCTACAACTTCTAAATACAACGGTACAGCTTAGCTCCAATTTAACCACTAAAATAGCTAAGGATATTATCAAAGGAGTGGTAAAAAGAGCTATCGATAATGGAATAGGCATGGGATATTAAAATTTGAACGATGAAAAAATTAGATGAGATCATGGAGCTGATGGCCGATGAAATGGCCGATTTCAAAAAAGCTGTGCTACAGCTAAAAATGCTTTCCAGTCAATTATTCGAGCTAAGCATCCCCATCAGCACCGAAGCACTGGAAAACCACCTTGCTGTATTTCTGAAAAAACAGGAATTACAAAGCCAGGAAAGGGATGAGTTGCTGAAGAGTATTGATAAGAAATTGAATGATTCGCGGCTCATACCTACCAATCTCCTAGTCCTTTTCGGAGCATTGGGAATAACTGCACTGGGACTGATAGCATATTTTAGTTATTCAGCCAATGCACAACAGGAAGAAAGTTTTAAAGTCTGCCGCATGATAATGCAATCTAAGAATCAGCTGCAACAGGATTATTTTTCGCAGCATCCTGACATAAAAGAGGATTATTGCCAATGGCTCGAAAGGCAATAGTAGGATTCGTCATGATAACGAAAGCCTTTCCTAAAACATCCTTTTTGCGACAAATGACCTGGAACCACCGGTAAAAGCATTATTATTTGCGACAAAGCTTTTTGTAAAATGCCTTCTCCTTGTTTAATGGTGTAATCCTCTAAGATCTCAAAATCTCTGGAATCCCCAGGAAACAGGCAAACCATTACAGCAAAACATGCGTAGGATGCGCCCTATGCTGTTTTTACTTCCTGCCTGCCCCTCCCTCATCCGGGGCGGCAGGCAGGCACGCTTAACTTCCCGTACACTATAAAAACAGCACAGGAACCATGCGCAGGTTAGTATTCTATGATCTTTCCAAACTAAATTCTTTAACATTTTCCGGAGTTGAATATTTTCCCCTCAATACACCCCCTTCATTTTGTGAGGGGCGATATTGAGGGAAAAATATTTTTTATGACGCATATCTCCAAAGATTAACATATGGGCTATCTCTTTTAATGATGGCAAAAGCCCGTGAAATCACTTTATTTCTAATTGTGTTTATAGTACTCATTTTGTTCTTACCTTCTGATATAAAGCGTTGATAATATTCATTTATTTCCTTGATTTGCTGGATGGAGATTTGGCTCACATGTCAAGAAGGGTTTTCATTCTTTTGTTGGCTAGATGGCTAATCTGAGTTTTTCTTAGGAGACTGGTGCCAGATCGGTTGGGGAAAGGTGCTATACCGCAATAGGCAGCAAATTGTCTGGCATTATTAAATTTTGTGAAGGCTTCCGTATAAACCATTAAGCAAAGGGCAGAAGGTTTTCCATTTCCCTTTACACTAATCAAAAGCGTAAAGAAATGTCTGAGTCTTATATTGTTTTGAACCTTAGTTTTTATTTCCGTGTCAACTTCCTTTATCTGTTCTGAAAGTTCCTTTATCAGCTTCCGCTGAACTTTGAATAGAAGTGGTAATCTGCTCTCTCAAGTTTACTTTATAACCAGACCTCTGCCTAACCAGACGGTCCCTTAGAAACAACATTTTCTTTAAAAGGATATTTCTTTTAAGGGAGCGGTGCTGGGTCTGATTTAATCTCTTAACCTATGAGCATAAAGGGCAATTCTGGATGAATCTAATCTGCCATCTTTGCCTCCGACATTACCTAAGGAACGTTAGATCTTCTTATAAACTTTAGAAGTTTCTTATTAAGCAGAAAAAAATCCGGGGGAAGTCCAGGTCTTTAATTTCTTTTCGGCATTTTCAAAAATCAAAAAACCTTCAATTTCATCGTTTTTGGAAATGAATTTTTGAGCCTTTTCTGCGCCCATCACCATGCAGGCGGTAGCAAAAGCATCGGCTTTTTCGGCATCTTTACATTTTATACTGACGGATAGAAGATTGTGAGTGACGGGATAACCGGTAGCAGGATCTATAATATGAGGCCTTTTTCTGCCATTTTTGTCAATGTAAAATTTCCTGTAGCTGCCGGAGGTGCTCAAGGATGAATTATTCAGCTTAAGAATGCCCATGAGTTCATTTTGGGAATTATCAGAATCATAGTAGGGATTCTCTATACCGATCTTCCATATTTCCCCTTCAGGATTTTTTCCATGGCATTTCAGTTCCCCTCCGAGTTCTACTTTATAATTCTTAATTCCCTTCTTATCTAAAAAAGCAGCGATTTTATTAAGGGTATAGCCCTCGCCCAGAGCCGTAAGGCTTAACGTCACCCCTTGCTTATTTGCCTTGACCGCTTCCCTGTTAAAGCTAATGTTCTTTTGGAACGAAACGAACTTTAGTAAGGAGTCTATTCTTGTGGAATCAATATTTTCCCTCTTTTTCAGGCCGAAGCCCCAAACATCAATGAGGGTTTTAAGAGTAGGCTCAAAGGCTCCATTTGTAACGCGGTTATAATAATCTGCACTTTTTAGCTGCTCATAGAATATCGGAGACGGATGCTTTAAAAGGCCATTATTATTGAAGGCGCTTACTTCTGAGCCGGGCAAATAGCTACTCACGGCATTATTGATCTTTTCAAAAATAGAATCAAAAGAAGAACCGTAATCCACCTGAGATTCATAAACTACTGAATAGTAGGTGCCATACACTCCGCCTTTATCTTCAATAAAATGATCTTTTGAACAACTGCTTAGCCCTATTAAGCAACACAGGATGCCTATTCCCAGATAATATCGTTTCATTAATTTTCTATAGGTTTTAACCGGATCCAAAAAGTGGCTCCTTCATTTTCTTTGGAGTGTACGCCAATCTTCCCGCCCATGGCTTCAATAAATTCCTTTGATATAGCAAGTCCAAGTCCTGTACCCCCTTGCTCATTCTTATTTAAGCGGATATATTTTTCAAAAATACGTTTTTGATCTTTAGGATCGATGCCCGGACCATTATCTATGATTTCAATGTGAATATTAAGGTTTTTAAAAAATGCCGCAACCCGTATCTTCCCGCCTTTTGGGGTGTAGCGAATGGCATTGGTCAAAAAATTATTTAATGTCCATAGAAGTTTATGCCTATCTACTTTTATGGGAGGCAAAGCTTCTTCTATTTCAG
>JBAVQO010000257.1:0-4979 GCA_049694135.1 Gillisia sp.
GGATCCAGGTGTTCATTCATACCACATTATATTTACAAAGGCTTCACCTTCTTCACAAAGATAAAAGAAAAAGCCTCTTCCAAAGAAAAGGCTTTTACAATATATATTCTAAAATTTATTTTAATGGAATAGCTCTTCTTCATTTTCCTGAAGCGGTACCGTTTGCGGCACAAAATCCTGCCCAGGAATCACATATTCACCATCTTCGTTGGTTTTGCTATAATCGTAAGGCCAACGATAAACCGCTGGGATTTCTCCAGGCCAGTTTCCGTGAATATGTTCCACAGGAGTTGTCCATTCCAGCGTATTAGACTTCCAGGGGTTTTGAGTGGCTAATTTTCCATAGAAAATCGAGCGTACAAAATTATAAACAAAAATTACCTGAGCTCCAGCCGCCAATATGGCAAATAAAGTAATCATAACATTCACGTTGGCAAGATCATCGAAATATGGGAACGAAGTAACTTCATAATAACGTCTTGGCAATCCTGCAAGTCCTATAAAGTGCATTGGGAAAAACACCCCATAAACGCCTACTATCGTGATCCAAAAATGAACATAACCCAGGTTCTTATTCATCATTCTACCAAACATTTTTGGGAACCAGTGGTAAATACCTGCCAACATTCCCAGAACGGCAGAAACTCCCATTACCAGGTGAAAGTGAGCAATAACAAAATACGTATCGTGAACGTTGATATCCAGCGTGCTGTCTCCTAAAATAATTCCTGTTAAACCACCGGTAATAAAGGTAGAAACAAACCCGATAGAAAATAACATTCCGGGATTTAGCTGAAGGTTACCCTTCCATAAGGTGGTAATCCAGTTAAAGGCTTTTACAGCAGATGGAATCGCGATCAATAAAGTGGTAAAAGTAAAAACTGAACCCAGAAAAGGATTCATACCCGATACAAACATATGGTGCCCCCAAACAATTGTGGAAAGAAAAGCAATCGCAAGGATAGATGCCACCATGGCACGATATCCAAAAATGGGTTTACGGGAATTTGTTGCCAGTACTTCAGATACGATCCCCATTGCAGGCAGGATCACAATATAAACTTCCGGGTGACCGAGGAACCAAAACAAGTGTTCGAATAATACCGGAGAACCGCCTTCATGTGGTAATACCTTTCCTCCTATAAAAATATCACTTAGGAAAAATGAGGTTCCAAAACTTCTGTCCATTATCAGCAATAAGGCCGCAGATAATAATACAGGGAAGGAAACCACCCCAATAATTGCAGTTACAAAGAAAGCCCAAATAGTTAAAGGAAGACGTGTCATAGACATTCCTTTGGTACGAAGGTTAATAACCGTAACAATATAATTTAAAGATCCCAAAAGCGAAGATGCTATGAAAATCGCCATGGAAGTGAGCCATAATGTCATTCCCAGTCCAGAACCACTGATGGCCTGAGGCAGTGCACTCAAAGGAGGATAGATCGTCCACCCAGCCATTGCCGGTCCTGATTCTACAAATAAGGAACTAAGCATAATAATACTGGAAAGAAAAAATAACCAGTACGAAATCATATTCAAAAAGCCTGAAGCCATATCTCTTGCCCCAATTTGCAACGGGATAAGAAGGTTACTGAAAGTACCTGATAATCCTCCTGTTAAAACAAAGAAAACCATGATGGTACCATGAATGGTTACCAATGCCAAATACATAGTGGGAGTAAGAATTCCTCCGGGTGCCCAATGTTCGCCCAAAAGCGCTTTAAAAATCCAGAAAGATTCCCCTGGCCAGGCCAGTTGCAATCTGAAAAGAACAGACATTACAATTCCTATAATCCCCATGATGATCATGGTAATAAGGTACTGGCGCGAGATCATTTTATGATCCTGACTGAAAATGTACTTTGTGATAAAAGTCTGTTTATGATGATGCCCATGATCTTCATGTGCATGATCAATCGTGGCGTGTCCTGCTGCTGACATATCTTTAAATCTTTAACTTAATTTTTTTCTTCTTCTAATTCTACTGCTGCAACTCCTGTACTGTCTTTGTCTTTTTCTCCCTGAGCAGGAGTTTCAAGATCTGTGTCCTGCTTCCTTTGGGAAGCCATCATTTCTCCAAAAGTCTGTTGTTTTTTGATCCATTCATTATATTCGTCCTGACTTTCAACGATTATTTTCATTTGCATATTATAATGCCCTTCTCCACAAACTTTATTACAAAGCAGATAATAATCGAATTCATAATGATCTAAAGGCACTTCACCATTCGCTACCAGTGCTTTAGAATTTTCCTGCCGAATTTTGTTAATATGCTTCACTTTTTCCTGCATATAATCGGTTTGCCTCATTTCATTGGTAGTAATGGTTGGTGTAAAGGCAAACTGAGTAATTAAACCCGGCATAACATTCATTTGTGCTCTAAAATGAGGAAAAAATGCGGAGTGAGTTACATCCTGCGAACGCAATTTGAATACAACCGGCTGGTTTACCGGCAGGTGTAGCTCTGTAGTTATAATATCATCCTGTCCATAAGGATCGCTTTCATCCAGTCCTAATTGATTTACACCTTCAATAAAACGAACGTTAGCACCTCCAAGGGTATTATCTTCACCAGAATATCTGGCTCTCCAGGCAAACTGATAGGCGTATAACTCAATTACCATCGGATCATCCTTATCATTAATATTCATAATATCGCTCCAGGTAAATAAGCCGTAGATAATTAAACCTGCCAAGACAATTACCGGGATAATGGTCCATACAAATTCCAACCGGTCGTTATCTGCAAAAAACAATGCTTTTTTACCTTTTTTACCTTTATACTTAAAGGCGAAGAAATATAAAAGACCCTGGGTAATTACCTGCACAAACATAATGATCGCGATAGACAGGAACATTAGGTGATCTACTTTACTACCGTGGGCAGAGGCAGCTTCGGGCAAATAGAATTTACTGTAGTGCAGAAAGCAATACAACATTCCCAGATAAAACGCAATTCCGAAAGCAAGCATAAGATTCCCCTGCATCTTATTATCCTTATCGTTGGCGGTAGGATCTGCTGAATCATTGCTGCGGGATAACTTGTATATTTTTGCCAGTTGCCATAGAGTTACGGCAAAAAGCGCTATTACTATGATTATTAAAAATACGGTCATTTTCTTTATCTACTTTATAATCAATTTATTAATAATGATAATTTTCACTCTCCCTTATGAATGGATCCCCTTTAGGACGCAACACAACATTCGAAAGTCCGTTTCCTACTACAAATATAAATAAACCAAGGAAGAAGAAAATCGCAGCGATCTCAGTTATACCAAAATACCAGTGGGTTCCAACAGTCGATGGCATTACCAACAAGTAAATGTCGATGTAATGGCCCACAAGAATAGAAATTCCTGCGAAGATAACGAACCACGGGATGCGTTTGTAATCGCTATTCATTAAAATAAGAATGGGGAATATAAAATTAAGGGCAAGCATTCCGAAGAACAAGAGATTATAATTTTGAATCCTCATAATAAAATAAGCAACTTCCTCAGGAATGTTAGCGTACCATATTAATAAGAACTGGGCGAACCACAAGTAAGTCCAGAAAATACTGAAGGCGAACATGAATTTCCCTAAGTCGTGTAAATGACTGTCATTTACAAATGGAAGGTATCCAAAGCGTTTTAGCATAATCGTTACCAAAGCGATAACGGTAATTGCCGTTACAAACATACTGGCAAAAATGTACCAGGAGAATAAGGTACTATACCAGTGTGGTGTCATGGACATAAACCAGTCCCAGCCCATCATAGCTTCAGTAGTTATAAAGAATACCAGGAAGAAAACTGATAATTTAAAGTTTCTTTTATAAGGTGCATAATCTGGAGCGGTTACCTGCTCCAATGCATTTTTACGTGAAAAATATCGATACAAGTTCCATCCAACTACAAAAATAACGGCACGAATAAGAAAGAAAGGAAAATTAAGATATCCGGAT
This sequence comes from Gillisia sp., assembly GCA_049694135.1. Taxonomy (GTDB): domain Bacteria; phylum Bacteroidota; class Bacteroidia; order Flavobacteriales; family Flavobacteriaceae; genus Gillisia. The sequence continues at coordinate 3,953 of JBAVQO010000257.1, forward strand.
TTTCCCTGTAAGATTTTATCTTCGGCTACCAATTCATGATTCTGCCATGGATAAAAATGAGTACCTGCAAACAGAACAATAAGCAAAACAATAATAGATCCGGGCAATAAATAAGAAGTTACCCCTTCGAGCACCCGGTAAAGAACCGGAGACCAACCCGCCTGTGCAGCATACTGAATAGCATAAAACACAAGAGCTCCCAAGGCGATCATAAAGAAGAAAAAGGCGGCAACAAAAGTTGCAGACCAGGGTTTGGCCTGTAACTGGTGCAGTACATGTTCAAAATATGCATCTCCCTGAAGAACGGTTTCTTCTCCCTGATGGGTATTCTTCATGACATCTTCAGAATATCCTTTTTCTCCCCGGGCCAAATCAACAAATTCGGTATTCTGGTCCGGTTGCATCTCTTTCTCACGGTTAATATCTCCTTCCCCTTCAGGCGCAGTTTGAGAGGCCACTAATTCCTTTACCTCCTGAACATTGGTAGGAACCGTAAGAAAGCCATAGGCGATCCCTATAAGGCCAAGGACCATAAGAATGATCGAGAATATTTTTATTTTACTGGATAGCGTGTACATATTAATATATATAAATGCAGTTAAAAGTTAGTTCAAATTTTGCTTAACCTGGTGTGCTTTTGCTCCCTCCTGGTTCTTTCCTTCCTGGTTTGCTTCTATTTCTTTAGAATCGCTTCCCATTGAAGAACGGGCATTAACTGCAGGTAATAAACTCTTTCTGTTTTCTCTCATCTGAGTTTCGGTAAGCCTCTTTACGGTATCTGTGGTGAAATCCCGAACCGGTTTACCCTGTAATGCCGCTTTTAAGCTCATTACATAATGATCTATCTGCCAGCGCTCGTGAATGCTGGTTTGCGAGGCATAGGATCCCATGGCATTCTTACCATAATACATTACGTGATAGATACTTCCTTCGGTTATAGCTCTTCCGGGATCATCATATCGCGGAACCCCTAAGATCTTTTCACGTTGAACCAACACTCCTTTTCCATTTCCCTGTTCTCCATGAC
>JBAVQO010000258.1:0-5684 GCA_049694135.1 Gillisia sp.
TTTCCAGGCGTACCGCGATGATCCATTCCTTCACCTTCTGAAGCACACGTCCCACAAAATTTTGGGAAACATCTTCGGTAAATAACTGTTTTGCCAATTGCTGAGTTATGGTACTGGCACCTCCGCGCTGGCCGAGAAATACAGCAGCTCTTAAAGTGCCCCGGGCATCGATCCCGGAATGTTCGTAATACCTAATATCTTCGGTAGCAACAAGGGCATGTACCAGGTTATCTGGCAATTCTTCAAATTTTACCGGCGTTCGGTTCTCGTTGTAGTATTTCCCGAGGGTTTTCCCGTCTGAAGAAAAGATTTCTGTGGCGACATTGGTTTCGGGATTTTCAAGCTCTTCGAACCGGGGCATTTTACCAAAAGCACCCCACCCGGCAAGCAGAAAAATGAAGATTACAAACAAAATCCCCAGCCCAAAAAGAGTCCAGAATCCTATTATATATTTCCGAAAACTCTGTTTCTCTGTTTGTTTCTTTGCCTTTTTTGATGAATCTGCCATGGATGCAATAACATTAATGTTGGGTGTTTTCTATTCTGAAGCCTACTTCGGTAATTCCTCTTAAGTTTTGGATGCCTTCTTCGCTGCCGCTTTTTCGCATTGCCTGCTGAATTTTAACCTGATAAATGCCACTTTCTTCAAATTTTACATTCTGTTTATACCAGAGCTTGTTTTCTTTTTCATCTCCGCTACCTGTTCCCAGCCATTCCCCGTTTGGGGCAGCCATTTCATACTCCAGGGTGTCGGTAACAACTTTGCCCTGCGGAAACTGCATCTGGGTAATAAGAAAAAGATTGCTGTACTTGAATTGGTTATTGTTGCGAATGTTAATAAACAAATTATAAGCCTTAAGCGAATCGACATTTTTTAGGTTAAACGTAATAATTGAATCTTTATTCCACCCATTGGGAAGAGATTTGTATTCATCGTACACGCGTTTAGAATCGCAGGAAGTAAAAAGCAAGCCTGCGAGAAGCATAACCAGACTTACATTTTTAAGCATTTTTAGATGGTTTTCCTTTTCGGCGTTTATTTTTACGTCTCTTCTTATTTTGGGTTCCTTTAGGTTTATCGAATCGGGTAAGACTGTCCTGCCCCACTACGTTGCTAAATTCAGTTCTTGGCGATTCTTCTGCCTGGGCGAGTACTTCATATTCCTCAAGACTAGCTACGGGTTCTTTTTTGGAATTCTTTTCAATAATATTATTAGCCTGTTCTGCGCTTAATTTGTGCCAGTTCATCCAGTCGCCTTCGTAAGCGTACCATAGAAATCCCTGAAAAATATCTATTTTCTGGCAGGCTGCCGTTCCCTTTTTAGTAAAAAGTTTCACTTCGGTCTTCGGAAAATCCTTAAGAGCATCTAAATAAGTATCGAGTTCATAGTTCAGGCAACACTTTAGTTTGCCGCACTGTCCCGCCAATTTTTGAGGATTGAGCGATAACTGCTGGTATCGTGCCGCCGAAGTATTTACCGATCTAAAATCTGTGAGCCAGGTAGAACAGCACAATTCTCTTCCGCAGGAACCAATTCCGCCCAACCTCGCGGCTTCCTGGCGAAATCCTATCTGGCGCATTTCTATACGAGTATTGAATTCACGTGCAAATTCTTTAATGAGCTGGCGAAAATCCACCCTTTCTTCGGCAGTATAGTAAAAAGTGGCTTTTGAAGCATCTCCCTGGAATTCGATATCGCTTATTTTCATACTCAGGTTCAGCCGTATGGCTATCTCCCGGGCTCTTACTTTCATTTTATCTTCACGCGCTCTTGCTTCTTGCCAGACATCAATATCCCGCTGCGAAGCTTTGCGATAGATTTTTAAAACTTCTTCGCTGGCAGGTTTTACTTTTTTCTTTTTCATTTGCACCCTTACCAATTCCCCGGTAAGCGTAACTATTCCTACGTCATGTCCCGGGCTAGCCTCGACAGCAACCACATCGCCAATACTTAAACTTATATTTTCGGGGTTTTTAAAAAAGTGCTTTCTGCCGTTCTTAAATCTTACTTCCACACAATTAAAGGGTTCCATGCCATCGGGTAAAGACATGTTGGAAAGCCAGTCAAAAACAGTTAATTTATTACATCCATCGGTCCCGCAGGTACCGTTATTCTTACATCCTCTAGGCTTACCATCTTTTCCGGTCGAGCAGCTGCTACATCCCATATTCTATATATTGATATCCTTACCCGCAGGTAGGATCCAGATTCATAATTAGTCTCTAAAAAGGTAAATATACCAATATTTATTGGCCCTTCTTAAGGAAGGGATAATAATTAGCTTTTGTATTTCAATACCGGGGAACGACCTTTTTTAAATATTTTATTGCTGTTCGGAATTCCTTTTCGCAAAGCCTTTTGTTCTTCATATGGTAAGGCATTTATTTCCTTACAGCTTTCAGAACAACAACTGTCCATTGCTTTCGCACATTCTTCACATTGAATAAATAGCAGGTGACAGGCCTCGTTCGCACAGTTTACGTGGGTGTCACAGGGTTTTCCGCATTGATGGCAATGAGAAATAATATCATCTGTGATTCGTTCTCCCCTTCTGTGGTCAAAAACAAAGTTCTTGCCAATAAATTTGTTTTCCAGCTTCAAATTCTCAACCTGGCGTGCGTATTCAATAATTCCTCCTTCCAGCTGAAAAACCTTTTTAAAACCTTTGTGCTTGTAATACGCACTGGCCTTTTCACAGCGAATTCCGCCGGTACAATACATCACCAGGTTCTTATCTTCTTTATGATCTTTAAGATCTTCTTCAATAATTGGCAACGAATCCCTAAAAGTATCTACATCGGGAGTGATGGCTCCCTGAAAATGACCAATTTCACTTTCATAATGGTTCCGCATATCCACCAAAATGGTATTGGGATCATTAAGAAGTTCGTTGAATTTCAGGGCATCTACGTGAACTCCTTTGTTGGTAACATCAAAAGAAGCATCGTTTAATCCGTCGGCAACAATCTTATCGCGCACTTTTACCTTCAGCTTTAAAAAAGATTTCAGATCGTGTTCGATAGCGATATTTAATCGCACATCTTTCAGAAAATAAATACTGTCCAGAAATTCCTTGAACTCCTCGAAACGCTTTGCCGGCACAGAAAGCTGAGCGTTGATTCCTTCGTGGGCTAAATAAATTCTTCCCAGAACCTCCATTTGGTCCCAGCCGATAAACAAATAATTTCGAAATAAATGTGGATTGCCAATCTTGGCGTAGGCATAAAAAGAAAGTGTAACCCTGTCTTCTCCGGCTTCTTCTATAAGGGCGGCTCTTTCTTTCGCGCTTAATTTATTGTACAGTTGCATGCTATACCAATTTTAAGTTAAAAGAAATATTTGCTGCAAAGGTACTCTTTAATTTATTTCAAGAAAAATGCCCTGAAAAGTTTATCCAGGGCATTTTTCTTGAATTTGGCTAATTCGTTATTAATTGTTTTTACTTACTATCATAAAAAAATGAATAACGTTAGCCACCATCAACCCTGCTACTACCATTCAATAAAATTGTAGCTGCAGAACCGAATCGATTCAAAATTAAACTCGTTTTAAGAAACCTCATAATCTGGTTCTTTTTATTACTAATTAGATGCAGAAAAATAAAAAAGGTTGCGTATTAAAAATTGTAACCCCCAAAAAGTTATAGTATTTTAGCTCACGCATTTAATAAGAAAAACATGAGCAACGATAAAGAAAAAGAAGCTAAACTAAAAGCCCTTAAACTAACCCTCGATAAAATGGACAAAACCTACGGAAAGGGAACGGTCATGAAAATGAGCGACCAGTCTATCTCTGACGTGGAAGCGATTTCTACCGGTTCTGTAGGCCTTAACCTCGCATTGGGAGTGGGAGGTTATCCTCGTGGAAGAGTTATAGAGATTTACGGACCAGAATCTTCAGGGAAAACCACCCTTACCTTACACGCCATAGCCGAAGCACAAAAAGCTGGAGGAATTGCTGCCTTTATTGATGCAGAGCACGCTTTTGATCGTTTTTATGCTGAAAATCTTGGAGTAGACCTGGAAAATTTGATTATTTCACAACCCGATAACGGGGAACAGGCGTTGGAAATCACCGATAATTTAATTCGTTCGGGAGCAATCGATATCATTGTAATAGATTCTGTTGCCGCCCTCACACCAAAGAGTGAAATCGAAGGCGAGATGGGAGATTCTAAAATGGGACTTCACGCAAGACTAATGTCGCAAGCCTTAAGAAAATTAACAGGAAGCATCAGCAAAACGAAATGTACCGTTATTTTTATTAACCAATTACGCGAAAAGATTGGGGTGATGTTTGGAAATCCGGAAACCACTACCGGAGGGAACGCTCTTAAATTTTATGCGTCAGTAAGACTCGATATTAGGCGTTCTACACAAATAAAAGACAGCAACAGTAACGTTATGGGGAATAAAACCCGCGTAAAAGTCGTGAAGAATAAAGTAGCTCCTCCTTTTAAAACTGCAGAATTCGACATAATGTATGGAGAAGGAATCTCAAAAATCGGGGAAATTATAGATATTGGGGTCGATTACGAGATCATTAAAAAAAGCGGTTCCTGGTTTAGTTACGAAGACACAAAATTAGGACAGGGACGCGATGCCGTAAAAGCATTGCTAAAAGACAATCCGGATCTTACCGATGAACTGGAAGAAAAGATAAAAGCAGCCATTAAACTGGCGAAAGAATAACTTTTTTTATCAAACCACATTAAAAATCCCGCTATAGCGGGATTTTTCTTTTTTAACGCAACCTTTTTGCTAAAACTGCATCTGTAAGATAGGAGTCACTGATAAGAAAAAACGATTGTTTCGGGTAATAAAATTCCTCGAATATCATTCGGAATTCAGCGGTTCCCGCCCCTTTTATTTAGGAATTTGATTCCTGATTTCTGTTTAGGCATCTAGACCCTAAAGTTGCCTAAGTACCTACGAGAACTCAAGAATATTGAGCAAAATCTTTACGGGAGGGTGCAAAAGTTTTATTGCAATCGTTTTCGGAATAAAATCCGGATTACAATTTGAACGCCCGAGACTCTTTAAGAAGGGTTTCATTAAATTTTGTTGCAGAAAAGGATGATTTTCATATCTTTAATTTCTGGCAAAGTGAAAGTTAGGCAGCATTACGGAGAGTTTCTGTTATATGCCTACTCGCTCCCCGGAATTAAAAATTAAATTAAAATCCCTGCATTTGAGTTTAAAACAGCTCATTCATAATTGTAAAAAAGAAGACATTAAAGCCCAGGAACAGCTTTATAGGCTGTACGCGAATAAATTATTTGCGGTGTGCTTGAAGTATTCGAATAGCTACCAACAGGCTGAAGACAACCTGCAGGATGGTTTTATGACGATTTTTGAAAAAATTCAGCAGTATCAGGACAAGGGATCTTTTGAAGGCTGGATGAAACGAATAATGATCAATGTGACCCTTCAGAAGTATCGAAAGCAAAGGGTTTTTGAAATTGTGAATGAAGATCTTTTAAAAGAGCCCGAACTGGAAATCGACGAAGAGCTCTTTTCAGTAGATTTTTTACTGAAGATCATTCAGGAATTACCCGATCGCTACCGGCAGGTATTTAACCTATACGCGCTCGACGGGTATTCACACAAGGAAATTGGTGAAATGTTGCAAATATCAACCGGAACTTCCAAATCTAATTTGGCCCGGGCAAGAATAATTTTA
>JBAVQO010000259.1:0-6797 GCA_049694135.1 Gillisia sp.
TCCGGTGATCCAGTTGCTTTTTTCTGAGAGCAGAAATTCCACCAGATTGGCGATGTCTTCTGGTTTTCCTACTCGTTTAAGAGGATGGCGGGCATCCATTTTTGCTCTTTTATCTTCTGAAGAAAGCAATTTTGAAGACAACTGTGTGTCGGTAAGGGAAGGTGCAATAACATTGACCCTAAAAGAGGGAGCATACTCTGCCGCCAGGGCCTTGGCGAATCCTTCTATCGCACCTTTTGAAGCTGCTATGCTGGTATGAAAAGGCATTCCCAATTTTACGGCGACCGAACTGAAGAAAACCAGACTCGCCTGCTCCGCGTTTTTAAAATGGGCTAGAAGTCCCTGTACCACTTTTACAAGAGAAAGGAAATTTAGTTGAAGTTCTTCTTCAAAATTTTTATAAGTCAGCATTTTAAACGGTCTTAAATTTATGCTTCCGGGACAGTAAACCAGGCCGTGTATTTTTTCAGGAAGATCCAGTTCCCTGATATCATCTTGTAAAACATCAAATTTTAAGTGTTTTACATTCAGTTCTTTTAAATGATCTGAAGAACGCGAAGCCACAAACACGTTCGCGTTTTTATGTAGCAGCTTTACACTCTCCAGCCCGATTCCTTTAGAACCACCAATTAGGAGGACGTTTTTTTTCATAAAATGTTGTTTTAAGTTGCTACCCTTTAGTTAATCGGGAAATTTTCCGAAGATCTCTTCCAATTTGTTTTTTCGATATGAAAAAATTTCGCTGAGTTTAGGATGAACAAGCCAGGGATGTGCCATTCTCCCCAAAATTCCCAGCGGCAGTTTGTAATCTACAATGTCTTCCATTTCCACACCTCCGGGGATCTCTTTCAAAAAATGTTTGTGATGCCACATGGCGTAGGGGCCGTATCGTTGTTCATCTACAAAGAATTCCTTATCCTTCACATGCGTAATTTCGGTTACCCATTTGGTTTTAATCCCCAGAACAGGAGTAACTATATATTGTATAATTTGCCCCGCAAACATCGGCCGGTCTGCTCCAGACAAAATATTGAATCCCATATAATCGGGAGTAATGAGTTTCAGGTTCCTGGGATCAGCTAAAAAATCCCAGGCTTTTTCCAGAGAAATGGGTAATTTTTGCCGGGTATGCAAAGTATAGATCTTCATGCCAGAAATTTGAAGTAAAAATAACTCTAATTTGTTTAATTGAAAAATATAATAGTTAAACAAAAATTAAATTCATATGAAGTAAAAAACAGATAACTTTGGCACTTATCTTGAAATTGCTTTGTAGTTTAGATATAGAAAAGATTAAGATGATCAAAAAATATTTTTATTATTTCTTTTTGTTGTTTTTTATAGGGTGTAATCTTCATGCTCAGGATCTCAATTTCTCAGGATTACCTGTAGAAGTTTCGACTTCTGCCGGAAACCAGGATGAACTGGTAATCTATTTAACCGGAGATGGAGGATGGAATAATTTTAGTAGTCATCTCATGCATTCTTTCGAAAGAGAAGGATTTGGAGTGGTGAGCGTTAATACCCGGGACTATTTTTGGGATAAAAAATCGCCCGCAGAGTTTGCAGAAGCCATCGAAAAACTTTCAAAACATTACCTTGCGGAATGGAAAAAAGATAAAGTAATTCTTGTGGGATATTCTTTTGGTGCAGATGTAGCCAGTTTTTTACCATCCCGACTCTCTTCTTTTCTTCAGAAAAGAGTGAAAAATCTGGTGTTGTTATCTCCTTCTGCCAGTACAGATTTCGTGATTCGCCTGCGAGACATGATTGGCAGTCACGATAATGCGGAAAGAGAATATAAAACGGCTCCCGAGATCGAAAATTCATCCCTGCCCATCATCTGTGTTTTTGGAAACCAGGAAGATCTTATTCTAAAAAACGTTCTGAAGCAGGACAAGCATCTTACTATTTATAAAATCCCCGGCGATCACGAATATGAAGAAAATTATTCTTTGTTAACTTCTTTTATTCATAAGAATTAAGATCATAAAAATGCAGAAAGCCAAAGATTTTCTTTCCCGATTGTTTTATAATAAATTTTTCTGGCAGCTTATTATTGCCTTGCTTATGTTGGGATCGGCCATTTTTTTTATAGACAACAATCATTTAGAATTATATAAAATAAAAGGTTTGCTAAGACGTAGCAACTGGTTTTATGTATTGCTCGGAATTGGGGTTACGGGTGTTTATCTTATTCTTCAGGGTTTAATGTATAAACACAGTTTTAAGGCTTTAAAACAGGAACTGAGATTATTTGCCAGTATCCGGCTTTTTTTAAAAAGAAACCTGGTGAGTATTTTTTTACCTGCCGGCGGATTCTCTTCCTTATTCTTCTTTAATAAAGAAGTAGAAGAGAAAGGAGTTTCCAAATCTTCCATTCATCTGGCTTCTACACTTTTTGCCTTTATCGGGATTCTTTCTGTAATTGTGGTGGCCATTCCTATTCTTATTGTTGCTTTTTTTAAATATCAACTGGGAAATACCGAAGTCATCGGGTTTATAACTTTACTGGTCATTACAATGGCTATCCTGGGGTTTATATTTTCAATCTCCAAAAAAGGATTTGCTTATAACTGGCTGGTGCAAATAAAACCTTCTCTTGGCCTTGTGCTGGATGAGATGATCGCCCAGGAAATAAATCGAAAACAGGTAATTATTACGCTTTTTATTTCGGTGCTGATCGAATTTGTAGGCATTTTTCATTTGTACATCGCTATGCTGGCTCTGGGCTTTGCAGCCTCGTTACCCGCAGCTGTTCTAGGGTATATTTGCATGGTAATTTTGCTCATCATTTCTCCTTTTTTGAGAGGATTGGGAGCTATAGAGGTATCTATCACTTACATTTTATCGCAGTTCGGTTTTCCTGTACTTGCTGCCGCTGCCATCACGCTTTTATTTCGGTTTTTTGAATTCTGGCTGCCCTTAATTGCTGGAATTTTTAGTTTCATAGGTAGAAAAGACAATTTATTGCTGCGCATTTTACCTGCCTGCATCATTTTCATTTTAGGCATAGTAAATATTCTTTCTTCCATAACCCCGGCCATTCCGGCTCGTATGCGCCTCCTTCGGGACCTTCTTCCGCCGGAACTCATCAGCACCAGCACCGGACTTGTTCTGGTGTTCGGGTTATTGCTTGTGATTCTCAGCGTTTTTCTCTGGAAAGGATCTAAACGTGCCTGGACGATTGGTCTTTTTCTTACCTCATTTTCCCTCGCAGGACATTTGCTGAAAGGCGCAGATTATGAAGAAGCTACTCTTGCTTTTATAGCCCTGTCGATCCTGTTTTATACCCGAAGTTTTTATAAACTGAAGCCACATCCGCGATTTACCCACATTAGTTATCTGGTTTTATTTTACAGCGTCATCGCGCTGTTCGCCTTCGGAATAATGGGATTCTATTTTATCGATAAAAGGCATTTCGGCCATGAATTCCAATTGTGGCCTTCTGTAAAAATGATCTTTAGAATGTTCTTTCTTTTTGATGATTCCGGTTTACACCCCCAAACCAGGTTTGCCCAGAATTTTATTTATGCAATTTACACCGCTGGAGGGATTGTTTTGAGTTTCATTTTTTACAGTCTGTTAAGGCCGTATTTCAGCAGTCCTTACAATTCTGAAGAAGAGAAAAATCTCGCGCAGGATCTCGTGGAAAAATATGGAAATTCTGCTTTGTGTTATTTTAAATCCTATGCCGATAAATTCTTTTTCTTTTCTGAAGACAGGCAGGGGTTCATTTCTTTTAAGATCACCAAACATTTCGCCATGGTTTTGGGCGATCCTGTTTGCAAAGACAATACGGCATTCAGACAGTTGGTTGAAGATTTTGATGATTTCTGTGAAGAAAACGGCTTTATAAGTGTGTTTTATAGAGTGCCTTTTCAATCTCTGGAGACATATAAAGAATTGGGTAAAAAAAGTATTCCGGTAGGAGAAGAAGCGATTGTTAACCTGCCGTCTTTTACGCTGGAGGGTGGAAAAATGAAAACCACGCGCAGTGCTATCAATCGGCTTTCCGGCGAAGGAATGGAAATAAAAACTTATTTACCACCCATAAAAGAAGGAATGCTTCAAAAACTGGAACAAGTAAGCGACGAGTGGCTTGAGGAACTCGATCAAAAAGAAATCGCTTTTTCTCAGGGTATTTTTGATCCTGATATACTGAAGAATCAAACTATAATTACCGTTGAGAATAAAGAAGAAAAAATCTTTGCCTTTTTAAATCTCGTTCCCGATTACTCACCGGGCGAAGCCACTTACGATTTGGTTAGAAAAACCACCGATGCCCCGAACGGAGTTTTAGATATGCTGCTGGCCAAAACCTTTTTATATTTAAAAGAGCAGGGATACGAAAAAGTGAATATGGGCCTTGCTCCTTTGTCGGGAATGGAAGGAGTTAATATTACGGAAAAAGCCGTAAAATACGCCTACGAAAATTTAAAGGCCTTTGGTCATTTTAAAGGATTGCGCAGGTATAAAGACAAGTTTTTTCCTGTTTGGGAGCCCCGATATCTCATTTACAGTCACAACTATCATCTGTTGCAGGTGCCTAATGCGCTGAAAAAAATAAGCTGATCAATATTCCAATCCAATCTTTTTACGAATTCTGTCCAGGATCTCTATGAGTTCCAGACTTTTTTGAAAGCTCATAACAGTGCTTTCCGTGCGTTGCTGTTCAAGCATTTTTTGAACATGAATTGCTTCGAAATTATAGCCGTAGGTATTCACTTCAAATTCGAATTTTTCTTTGTTTTCATCGGTTATGACTGTAAAGGAGGAAGGTTCATGAAACCGCCCCTCTATTATTATTTTTCCTTTTTCAAGAAAAATAGTGGCGGTCGTAGGTGTTTTTTTAGTGATATCGCTCTTCAGAAAAGCGGTTACGTGGTTAGGATATTTTAATTGAACATCACAACTTTCGTCTACACCCGTACTTCCCATTTCTGCTTTCGCTATGATTTCGGAGGGCCTTCCCAGAAGACTCAGGGCCGCAAAAACTGGATAAATACCAATGTCCAGCAAGCTTCCGCCGCCCAATTTTTTATTTAATAATCTCTTTTCAGGCTGATAAGGACTTTCAAAACCAAAATCGGCTTCCAGAGCGGTTATATTTCCATATTTTCCCGAATCGATGAGCTGCATTACTTTTTTGTAATGCGGAAGAAAGTACGTCCATAAAGCCTCCATCAAAAACACGTTTTGCTCCCTGGCGACTTTTATCATTTCCATTACCTGAATTTTGTTCATGGCAAATGGTTTTTCACAAAGAACTGCCTTTCGATGGCGAAGGCAGAGGAGGGTGTGGTCGTGGTGAAAAACATGAGGAGTAGCAATGTATACAACATCTACTTCATCATTTTTTACCAGCTCCTCGTAACTGCCAAAACTTTTTTCAGCATTGAATTCTGCGGCAAATTCTTCCGCTTTTTCAGAGGAACGGCTGGCTACTCCAAAAAGTTTAGCATTAGGAACTGCAGCAAGATCTGCAGCGAACTTTCGTGCAATTTTTCCGAGGCCTAAAATTCCCCAGTTATATATCTTATCTTCCATTCATCAGTGTTTTTTGTGTGGGAGAAAAACTTTGTAAAATAAACGCGAGGGCAATCACCAACCCGCATCCCAGAAGGTTTAACCATAGATATTCCATCACATTTAAAAAATATACTGAAATAACAACGACTTGTGTAATTAAAGCGGCTATAAAAACCGAATTGCTTTTTACATACTTAATAAAAAAGGCCAGCAGAAAAATTCCGAGGACATTTCCATAGAAAATAGAACCAATGATGTTTACCAGCTGAATAAGATTTTCGAAAAGATCGGCAAAACTGGCGAATCCTATGGCGATGATTCCCCATAGCAACGTAAATAGTTTGGATGCTTTTACATAATGCTCATCAGAAGCGTCTTTTTTGAAGTTTCTTTTATAAATATCGATGGTGGTGGTAGAAGCAAGCGCATTTAGTTCTGAAGCCGAAGAAGACATGGCCGCCGAAAGGATCATGGCCAGCAAAAATCCGATTAATCCTCTGGGAAGATTGTTCAAAATAAAATGTATAAAAACATAATCCTGATCGTTGGTTTCCACTTTTGCATTCGTGGCTTTAATTAAGTCTTTTGCGCGCTCACGGGTTCTATTTTCTGCTTTTTTTATGGCCAGCATTTGAGCCTGATATTGCTGTTTTTCGACTTCAGAAGAATGAGAAAGCTGTTTGCCGAACTGAACGGTGGCCTCATTCTTTTTTTTCTGAAGTTCCCTGTTTACCACCATTAAATCCTGGTATTGTTCAGAATAAGACGAATTTAAAACAGCTTTTTCGGCAGCATCGTTAAAATTGAGCGGGGCCTGATGGAACTGATAAAATATGAAAACCATTACTCCAACAAGCAGAATAAAGAACTGAAGTGGAATTTTTAATAACGCATTAAAGATAAGTCCTAACCGCATTTGCCTAACCGAACGACCGGTAAGATACCGTTGTACCTGGCTCTGGTCTGTTCCAAAGTAGGAGAGGGCCAGAAAACTTCCGCCTATAATTCCGCTCCAAAAAGTGTATCGGTTATTGGGATCGAACGAAAAATCCAGGATATTCATTTTACCGCTGGCACCTGCAATCTGCAAAGCATTTCCAAAATTAATGTTTTCGGGTAGATATTTTAGAAGAAGTATAAAAGCGATGACCATTCCGGCAAGAATTACCGCCATTTGTTGTTTTTGGGTGACGCTAACCGCTTTGGTTCCTCCCGAAACAGTATAAATAATCACCAGGAATCCTATTATTATTGTGAGAGAATGG
>JBAVQO010000260.1:0-1727 GCA_049694135.1 Gillisia sp.
GTTTTGGGCTATACCCTTTCCAGTAGCCTCGCCAGGAATCGAACCTGGATCTAAAGTTTAGGAAACTTCTATTCTATCCGTTGAACTACGAGGCCAAAGTCGGGGCACAAAAATAATAATGTTTTCAGAATAATTTCAAGGTTGCGGCTAAAACTTCCCTACGGTCTTTCTACGGTTTTTCCTGACCAATGAAATTCATACCTTAAGACCACCAAAAATATCTGATCTATGAAATTTTTCAGTATCATTTTCGGAGTTGTTTTTCTGCTTTTTGCCGCCACCTGTGACCACGCCAAAAGCTCTGACACCATGGAAATCACCGGCAAACTTCAGCCCCGAGGGATTACCAGCTATCAGTACGGAACCCACATCATCAACAGTAAGGACAAGGTTTATGCGCTGAAAAGCAAAAAGGTCCATCTTGACGAATATGAAGGCGAAACGGTGACTATAACGGGGAAAAAAGTTGACGGTTATCCCCTGGAAGGAGGTCCGGTTTTACTGGAAGTTCTAAAGCTGAAGGAGTAGATCTGCACCAAATTTGGCCGAAATGCCTAACTTTAGGTCAAACCAAAGACCTGAAAAATGAAAAAAACAATACTCCCTTTGCTTCTTCTCACCTTAAGCTTCGGAAAAATGTCTGCTCAAACCGCCAATATCGATGCCGACGCTTTTGCTTATACCTTTTCAATCGTCGCCCGCGACCCTGCGACCGGTGAAATGGCTGTAGGTGTACAAAGCCACTGGTTTTCTGTGGGAACTTCGGTGCCCTGGGGGAAATCAGGCGTGGGCGTGGTGGCTACGCAATCTTTTGTGAATCCCGCTTTTGGCCCAAAAGGCCTCGCCTTAATGGAATCAGGAAAAACTGCTGATGAAGCCCTGGAAGAACTCATTCGCGAAGACGACGGTCGCGATTACCGGCAGGTGGCGCTGCTGGATGACAAAGGCCATGCCGCTGCCTATACCGGTGAAAAATGTGTGGAATCGGCCGCGCAGATCGTTGGAGAGAATTTTTCGGTGCAGGCGAATATGATGCTGAACGACAAAGTTGTTCCTGCCATGGCCGAAGCTTTCCGTAATAATTCTGATCTGCCCCTGGCCGAAAGGGTGATGGAAGTACTGAAAGCAGCTCAAAAAGCAGGAGGTGATCTCCGCGGAAGACAATCGGCGGCGCTCATTGTAGTGGGACCCGACAAGACCGGTAAGGAATGGGAAGACAAAAAGATCGACCTGCGGGTGGACGACAGCGATACTCCTGTGCAGGAGCTGGACCGCCTTTTGCGCACTGCACGCGCCTATGAGCACATGAACAAGGGCGACCTTGCGGTTGAGAACAACGACATGGAAAAAGCAATGGCAGAATACGGTGCCGCGGGTGAAATGTTTCCGGGAAACCTGGAAATGAAATACTGGAAGGCAGTGGCCATGGCCAATAATGGAAAACTCAAAGAGGCGCTGCCGATCTTTAAAGCGATTTTTGCCAAAAATGACCATTGGCGTATTATGACCATGCGATTGCCCGCCTCAGGTCTGCTGAATGTTTCCGAAGAAGAACTCGATAGAATTATCAATTAACGGGCTACTTGCGCTCCTCCACTTCCCCTGGTGCTGCACGAGTTGTGGCAGCAGGTACAATTTTCGGAAATTAAGTACCTTGCCCTTCAGAAGAATTTCGCCATTAAAATTATCAGCGGTTAAACAATAGCCCAAAAAACCAAGAACTTCAG
>JBAVQO010000261.1:0-6603 GCA_049694135.1 Gillisia sp.
AATCTACGGCGCGCGGGAAAATAATTTAAAAAATGTAGATGTAAAATTTCCTTTAGGAGTTTTTACCGCAGTTACAGGGGTTTCCGGAAGTGGAAAAAGCACTTTGGTCAAGAAAATATTGTACCCGGCCCTTCAGAAGGCGATTGGTGGCTATGGCGAAAAAGCAGGACATTTTTCGAAACTTGAAGGGAATTTTAAGAATATCACCTCTATAGAATTTGTGGATCAGAACCCGATTGGCCGCTCTTCCCGATCCAATCCGGTGACTTATATAAAAGCATACGACGATATTCGCAATTTGTTTGCTAATCAGAAACTATCGGAAATTCGTGGTTTTAAGCCCAAACATTTCTCTTTTAATGTAGACGGCGGAAGATGCGACACCTGCAAAGGTGAAGGCGAAGTAACGATCGAAATGCAATTTATGGCCGATGTGCATCTGGAATGTGAAACTTGTAACGGGAAACGCTTCAAAAAAGAAGTGCTGGAAGTAAGGTTCGCCGATAAAAATATCGATGATATTCTGCAGATGACCATAGATGACGCTATTCAATTCTTCAAAGAAAACGACGAAAAGAAGATAACGAAAAAACTAAAGCCTCTCCAGGAGGTAGGACTGGGTTATGTTCAATTAGGGCAAAGTTCTTCTACACTTTCCGGCGGCGAGGCCCAGCGAATCAAGCTGGCTTCATTTCTGGTAAAGGGAATCACAAAAGATAAAGCGCTCTTTATTTTTGATGAACCCACCACCGGTCTTCATTTTCACGATATCCAGAAACTTCTAAAATCCTTTAATGCTTTGATTGAAAAAGGACATTCGGTGATTGTGATAGAACACAATATGGAACTCGTTAAATGCGCCGATTATATTATTGATCTGGGGCCGGAAGGTGGCGAAAAAGGAGGTTATATAGTGGCAACGGGAACACCCGAAGAAGTAGCAAAAAACAAGAATTCCTATACCGCTGCATATCTTAAAGAAAAGCTGAATGGAGTTATGTAATTCAAAATAATTTATTTTGGCACACAGTTTGTATCTTTTAAATAGAAGCGTCAACTCCTGACGTGTTTTTATAAAAGATACCGAAAATGAAAAATTTAACCTACTTACTCGCTCTGCTTTTTGTAGGATGGTCTGCCTCCGCAAAAACCACTGCTTCAGCTACCACCAACAATTTCTATAATTATGGAGATTCCTTCATTTTTGTTGAAGGAGACGTGGAATTTGCTGTATATCCCGACGGGCAATTCGATTTTTACTATAATCCACAGTTCAGCAGAACTTCAATAGTGAATATCAGTGTACCCGGTGTAAATATTAGCTATAACAGCGGTTACAATTATGATCCATATTTACAGTATGATGATTATGGAGCCGTTATCCAGATTGAAAATGTTCCTGTATACTACGATTACTACGGAAGAATCGTACAGGCAGGGAATATTTACATCAATTATAATTCTCACGGGCTGGTGGCCAACGTGGGAGGTTTGAATATCTATTACAATATGTTTAATCAACCTGTGCGATATGTTGGTTTTATTAACCGATATAACCCCAGATACGTGTATCGTCCCTGGCACCGGTACTATGTAAGGCCTTACGATGATTACCGTGTGGTTTACAACCAGCCTTACCGCGAGTACTACGCTCCTACCCGGCTAAGTTTTAATGTTTATTGGAATACTTATCATTCTCATCACGATTACTACAACAAACATAATTTCTATCGTCCCGGACAAAGTGTGGCTGCCTATAACTACGGAAGAAGAACCACAGACAAAAGAGAATTGCGTCCTGCTGTAAGGTCTAATCAGAACGTTACCAGACGAACAGCACAGAATTATTCAAAAGAAAACAATTACAGTAAAAGCAGAAATGCGTATAGTGGTAGAAGAAGTTCCGGTTCGCAGAGAGAAGTGGCGAACATGGCCAAGCACCAGGAAGCCGTGAGAGCAACGCGAGGTCGCTCCTCTCGTAGCGACGTTACTTCCAGAGTTTCTACGAATCGAAATGCTGCCGGAAGAAGTGCAGATACCAATAGTTCCAGAACAAGGACTGTTGCCACCCCGCAACGATCCGTTTCACGAGCTTCATCTGCCAGTACCAGAAGCACTACCACCAGAAGTACTTCTGCTTCCAAAAGAAGTGCGAACCCTGCCAGAGCAGAAAGCTCCGCAAGAACGTCAAGAGCATCTACTGCAAATCATTCTCAGAAAAGCAGAGTGCCCTCCACCACCCACTCAAATAGCAGAGGTAATTCGAGAGGAAGAGGAAATTAGAATATTTTAGATTTTTTGGTTGGTTAGTTTGGAAATCCTCACAGGTGTAAAAACCTCGTGGGGATTTCTGTTTTACCACTAAACTACCAGGAAATATATTTCTTGATGATCTGGTTTATATCTTCAGAAAAGTTGAATTTCAGCATTACAAATAAATAAATTGCCGTTACCAGGATCGATTTCAGCGCAATACTGATGATCGGGTAAAAAGGAAAATCCCAATAATAAAAGAAAAGGGTAAGCACGGCGGTGAATCCCAATATAGACCAGGTCTTTACCGTAAAAGGCTGAATTTTAAACTTTTTCAACACAATAATTATTTTTGTGGTGTTGTAAATGAAGAATGCAGAAAAGCTTGCTACTGCAGCTCCCATGATTCCGAAAGATGGAATTAACAGGAGGTTGAGCCCGAAGGCAATAAGAGACAATACTATTCCAAAAACAAGAACCAGCCGGTAATAATCTGAATTAAAGAGAATGCTGTTGTTGTTGCCCAGCATATTGTCGTACAATTTTACCAGAGAGATCAATAAAACAATCACGGTACTCACCTGATATTCGGGAGGCATTAGTTTGTACAGTTCATTTATGTTCACCATGATCAGAATAAAAATTAAGCCGCTCACTACCAGAAGGCTTATAGAACTGCGTTTATAAATATCTTCAAGCTTTCCTTTATCTCTATTGTTCAACAGATTTGCGGTATGCGGATGAATGATCTGGTGCAAAGCCTTTTGGGGCACAGCTATTACCGTTGCAATATATACGGCGATACCATACACGGCAACATTGCCAATAGGCAAATAATGTTCGATCATAACCTTATCCAGATCCAGCAAAATAGTAGCTACGGAACCTGCTATGAAAATCAGGAAAGAGTATTTTAAGATAGTTACAAGGTTTTGAGGCATCTTTATTCCGAAGTCGGGCTTCAGCAGAGAAAATGCGTACAGCTGCATAGAAAGAGCGCGAAAAACAAAAACTCCGGCAGTGGCGTATATAAACTGCTCTACATTTATCCATTTTAAATACACACAGACCAGTAAAATTGTTACGCATAGTCGCTGAAAAACCTCCTTCATAAAATTTCCGAACACACTCTTGAATTTGATTTTCGACCAGGAGAAAAACACTTCAAAATAGGCAGTCGCAAAAGCAATAACAAAAATTAGCCACACATAAGGCTTCACCAGTTTATTGCCGGCATCAAAATAATTCAGCAGTTCGTGGTAACCCAAAATTCCCAGAAGGCCTATAAAAATTGATACCGCTACGGGAAGAATCAATACAAGATTCAATAGCTTTTGCTGCTCTTTTTCCGTCTTATAAGAGGTGTAAAACTTGATCAGGGTATTTTGAACTCCGAACGCCATAAAAGGCCACACCAGATTGGCCGCAGAAAGTAAAAAGCTAACGAGCCCGTAGTATTCCTTTTCTAAAAAATAGGTAAACAAAAAAAGGGTATTTACGGCACCTATAGCGAAACCAGCATAGGTGGTGATCATATTTTTGAAGGACTGGTTAATTATAATACCCATTTCCTTACAAGGTATTAATTTCTTCAGCTAAAAGACCCGTAAGGTACCGGCGACTGTATTTTTGGAGATCTGTGGAATCAACATTTAATTTTTTTTCCAGAAACAGGTCGTAATATTGTAACAATTTGTTTTTCAACTCTTTTGTATCTCTATAAGTATAAGTTGTTCCGCTTTGGGTTTCTGAAATAATTCGTGCAGCATCCCAATTTTCTGGTCCAATGGCTAAAATGGGGCGACGGGCTGCTAAATATTCAAAGATTTTCCCGGGAATTATCCCTCTTGTTTCCCGTGAATCGATTTCAATAAGCAATAAAACATCCGAATTCTGCTGAATATTCACAGCTTCTGAATGCGTTACATAACCTTGTAGAAAAAGGTGCTTTTCCAGGCCATTTTCCTTCACCGATTTAATAACCTGATCGCTTATCTTACCCACAAGATGCAGTTCCAGATCATCAGAGAATTTCTTGTTTTCCTTCACCAACTCACCAAGGCATTTCCATAGATTTTCAGGATTTCTGCCGGAAAGTAAAGAGCCGATGTGGGAAATCACAAATTTGTTGTTTTCTGGAGTTTTTTTATTGATTTCAATATCAAAACCGTTTGTAATTACCTTTATCGGGGTTCTCGTTTTGTTTTTAAATTCTTGTTGAGTGGTAAAGCTGGTAACCAAGATTTTATCGGCATTATCCAAAATTTCCTTTTCCAGTTTCAGGTGCTTTTTTTCAGATTTAGCCGTAAGTTTCAGGTTTTTATGATACCCGATCTGCGTCCATGGATCTCTGAAATCAGCCAACCAGTCGATATTCAATTTTTTCTTTAAGTTAAGACCTATAAGATGCATACTATGAGGTGGTCCCGTAGTGATTATTGTTTGAATGGAATTAGCAGAAATATATTTTTCGAGAAACCTTATGGAGGGTTTTACCCAAAACTTTCGGGCATCCGGAATAAAGAAATTACCGCGAATAAATAACATTATCCTCTGCAATAATCCCTGATTATCTTCGTCTGCAATAATTCCTGAACTGATATTTTTTGTTTGCTTTTTAGAAAAGAGTTTCGCCAGGAAATAGGGTTCAAAAATGGGCTTTTTCATCACCTCCAGTTTGGGAGATATTTCTGAAGCAAGAGCTGTATCAACAATAGGATAATCAGCATTTTTTGGCGCATAAACCACGGGTTCAAAACCAAATTCAGGAAGATACCTGGTAAACTTCAGCCAGCGCTGCACCCCCGGACCACCTGCAGGAGGCCAGTAGTAGGTAATGATAAGCACTTTTTTCATAGGCTGCTTTTAGTAATTTCTTTTATTCCTTCTGTTTAAAGGCAAAGAAAACACCTCCCACCAAAAGTAAGAACAAGATCGCAGAACTCGCCAAAGAAATCGTACTTCCGGTCTTTACGATTTTCGGATTAAAATTGAATTCTATGGTATGAGTACCGGCAGGCACAACAAGAGCGCGCAATACATAATCGGCGTTTAAAATTTGTGCTTCTTTACTATCTATAGCCGCTGTCCAACCGTCGGGATAATATATTTCTGAAAAAATAGCCAGGCTTTTTTCTGAAGATTTAGACTTATACACCAGTTTGTTTGGCCTGTATTGTATCAGTTTTATTCTTGCTGAAGAATCTGCTTTTAAAGTTGCAGGCACCCTGGTTTTATAGTCATCATTCAAAACTGCGACAGAATCCAAAGGGACCTTATTCAGATTCTCGATTTCCTGATTTGCATTCCCAGACCATTTTACAGCATCTACAAACCAGGCGTTTCCGTAAGTTCCGGGATTTTCCTGTGCCTGAGGGCCACCTTTTTTAGAAGGAATAATAAAGTATTTTACATTCAGCATGTTCAAAATCTTCATATTGTTCTGCGAAATATAAAAATCATAAAGATCCTGCATTCTGCCGGGTTTAGCAGCACTATAACCCCCCACCGCATTGTGAAAATAAGAAGCGCGACCACTGTTGAAGGGATCGGTGCTTAAATCGAAAACCCTGTAATGGGTTGTATCCTGAAGAATTTGAGCATCTGCAGCTGTTTCCTGAAAAGGTTTTTTCATAGTTCGTGCAGCCACAAAATCTGATTCGTTTACATATCTTTTATCAACCGCCATTAAATCGGCTAAAATGAGCAAGGCAAATCCTGCAATAATTAAATTTTTTCCGGCTTTTTCCTTTAAATACAGCCAGATAAGACCTGCAGTTATACCTACGAAAATAAGAGACCGAATGGTATCTTCCATAAAAATGGCCTTACGGTCTTCTTTTAATGCTCTCATAAATTCAGATCCCATTTGTTGAAGATAGGTAGCATCGTTTCCTCCCGTAAAACTGAAGAGAGCAGATTTAAAGACTAAAAAAAGTAAAGCTAATCCTCCGGTGATAATAGTTGCCCATTTAAGAGCATACAACTTCTCTTCCTTTTTCTCGAAGTCGTTGAACACTCTATACAAGCCAAAAATGGCTAGAATAGGAACACAGAGTTCTATTATTACCTGAATAGAGGAAACCGCGCGAAACTTGTTATAAAGCGGAACATAATTTATGAAGAAATGGGTGAGAAAAGCGAAATTCTTACCCCAGGACAAAAGTAAAGCCAGTAAGGATCCGGCAACTATCCACCATTTTAATCTTCCTTTTACCAGAAAAAGAGCGAAAACAAACAAAAATATAACTGAAGCCCCGATATAAGCGGGCGCTCCTACATAAGTCTGATCGCCCCAATACGTTGGCGCATTGGATGCAAAGTTAGCAGCCTGAGAAGGCGATGCTCCCA
>JBAVQO010000262.1:0-2611 GCA_049694135.1 Gillisia sp.
GTGCTGCATTGGCATCATGAAGATATTTTTCCAGATCGGCAGGAGAAATCTCCTTTTTTCGCACCATAGTTTTTACACTTTCTGCTTTATATTTTTCCTGAAAACCATTTTGTCGAAGAAACTTTTCCAGCTTTTTATCATCTAGCGCCAAAAAATCTTTAGAACTCATATCCTTAAAATCGTCTTTTTCGAGTTCGTCTTTTTCTTTCTCCGCTTTCTTTTCTTCTTTTCGGTGAGCCTGATTATCTACAATTGCATAAAGATTGTTGGAATCTACCACCGCAACCCCAATTCTGCCCACTCCATCGCCGGTAGGAAAACCGCTACCTTTCTCCGTAATTTTATTCCAGGTCTCGCCGGCATCGGTACTTTTATAAATAGCACTTCCTTCCCCGCTTCCTTTAAAATCCCAGGCTTTTCTGTCTTTTTCCCAGGCGGAAGCGTACATTTCTTTGAAATTATTCGGATTTACCGAAACTTCAATTACTCCGGTAGAGTCATTCACAAACAGTGTTTTCTTCCAGGTTCTTCCACCATCAGTGCTTTTAAAAACACCTCGTTCTTCATTGTTGGAATACAGATGCCCCAGGGCACCCACTACTATTTCATCTGGATTCGCGGGATTGATAAGAATGCTGCTTATATGTTGCGTTCCTTTTAAACCCATATTCTTCCAGGTTTTTCCGTGATCATCAGACTTCAGAATTCCGATTCCTGAATAAGAAGATCTTGATGCATTCACCTCACCTGTACCCACCCAAAGGGTTCCGTTCTTCCAGTCGGCAGCCACACTCCCCACATCCAGCGTGGGAGCATTATCTAATACCGGCGTGTAGGTAGTTCCATTATTATGGGTGTACCATACTCCGCCACTTGCGTAGGCCACATAAAACTCTGTGGGATTCTTCGGATTTACGGCAAAATCTACAACGCGCCCACTCATTACCGATGGGCCAATACTTTTAAAAGGAAGATTCTTAACTATGGAATTCTGGTTTAATTCCGCCTTCTGAGAAAGGCCTTTTTGAACAGTTTCTGAAGAAGTGGGCTTTTGCTGAGAAAACATAGAAGCAGAGAACACCGCAAACAGGAAAATCAGGTATTTTTTCATTATTTACATTTTATGCACGAAAATTAGCTAAATACAGGCTGTTTGACAAAATTTTATTCGTGTAATAAATGGCTATGGCATTTATTCTTTTTAATTTTGAAGAAATCGACAAAATTTTATTTAAAAGAAATTTTTCACCTTCTTTAAATGTGAAAAGGATCACCAAAAAAAGTTTCAATGAAATACGAACAAATAGATAAACAGCTGTTTATTAAAAACAGGAAAAATTTTGCAGCCAAGATGAAGCCTAACAGCCTGGCGGTGTTTAATTCCAACGACATTTATCCCATTAGTGCAGACAGTACAATTCCTTTCCAGCAGGCGCGGGATATTTTTTATCTAAGCGGAGTAGATCAGGATAAAAGCATTCTGGTTTTATTTCCAGATGCTCCTCTGGAAAAACACCGGGAAATCCTTTTTTTAACCGAAACCAACGATCATATTGCCGTTTGGGAAGGTGCCAAACTCACCAAAGAAGACGCTTACAACACCAGCGGGATAAAAACTGTGTACTGGTTGAAGGATTTCGATAAGGTGTTTTTCGAAATAATGACCCAGTGCGATACCGTCTATTTCAACACCAATGAACATTATCGCGCCAGCGTGGAAACTGAAACCCGGGAAGCCCGTTTTATCGACTGGTGTAAAAAAAGATATCCTGCACATCAGGTAGCCAAAAGCAATCCTATTTTGCAAAGACTGCGTTCGGTTAAAGATCAAATAGAGCTCGATCTAATGCAGAAAGCCTGTAATATTACCGAAAAAGCGTTCCGAAGAGTGCTTAAATTCACACAACCAGGAGTGTGGGAATACGAGATCGAAGCGGAATATATGCACGAAATGTTGCGAAACCGCTCCAAAGGATTTGCTTATACACCTATCATCGCCAGCGGAAATAACGCCAATGTGTTGCATTATATCGAAAATAATCAGCAATGTAAAGATGGTGATCTGATTTTACTGGATACCGGCGCCGAGTATGCCAATTATTCGAGTGATATGACCAGAACGATTCCGGTTTCCGGAAAATATACCAAACGACAAAAAGAAGTATATAACGCGGTTAATAAAGTGAAAAATGAAGCCACTAAGTTGTTGGTTCCGGGAACGCTATGGGCAGAATATCACGTGGAAGTGGGAAAAATGATGACTTCGGAATTGCTCGATCTTGGGCTTCTCGACAAAGCCGATGTACAAAACGAAAATCCCGATTGGCCGGCTTATAAAAAATATTTTATGCACGGTACTTCGCACCACATTGGTCTGGATACCCATGACTACGGAATTCTAACAGAACCCATGCAGGCCAACCAGGTATTTACCGTGGAACCCGGAATTTATATTCCTGCTGAAGGTTTCGGAATAAGGTTGGAAGACGATGTGGTAATTCAGGAGAAAGGAGAACCGTTCAATTTAATGCGCAACATTCCTATTGAAGTCGATGAAATTGAAGAGATCATGAATTCCTGATTACGTCACCCTGAACTTGTTTCAGGGTCT